>DPKT01000157.1:0-392 GCA_003542385.1 Desulfomicrobium sp. | reverse complement strand
TAGGTCAGATCCAGGTCCGGGAACTCGCGCCGCGCGATTTCCGATGCCGAATAGACCGAAGCCCCGGCCTCGTTGACCAGGATGACGTCCACCTCCGCAGGCAGCCCAAGGCCCCTGACGAAAGACTCGGTCTCGCGCCCCCCAGTACCGTTGCCCACGGCGACGGCCTGCACTCCGTGGGTCCTGACCATGGAGACGATGACCCGTCCGGCCTCTTCGGCCTGGCCCTTGCCGCCCACGGGAAATATCGTCTGCCAGTGCAGGAGGCTCCCCTGCTCGTCCAGACAGACGAGCTTGGCGCCCGTGCGCAGGCCCGGGTCCAGGGCCAGGATGCGGCGCGGCCCCAGGGGCGGGGCCAGCAGCAACTCTCGCAGGTTGGCGGCGAACACGCC
>DPKT01000090.1 GCA_003542385.1 Desulfomicrobium sp. | reverse complement strand
GGGCAAGGAGGCCGACGCCAAGAACGCCAAGGCGCGCGAGATGATGGGCGAGGCCCACGACTACGCGTCGGCCCCGGCCAAGCTCCTGGCGCGCTTCGACGACATGGACTTCTGGGTCGCCCAGTCGGCCAAGTGCATCTCCTGCGGGGCCTGCACCTACATGTGCCCGACCTGTTATTGCTTCAACATCACCGACGACGACCTGGGCCTCTCCAGCCGTCGCATCCGGACCTGGGACAACTGCATGTCCCACACCTTCACCCTGGAAGGCAGCGGCCACAACCCGCGCTCGACCAAGGCCCACCGACTCAAGAACCGCGTCGGGCACAAGTTCAGCTACTACCCGGACCTGCACAAGGGCGTCATCGCCTGCTGCGGGTGCGGCCGGTGCATCAAGCAGTGCCCCGCCGGAGTCGATATCCGGCAGATCGTCAACGCCGCACAGGAGTACGCCGAATGAACGCCAATCCCTATCTCCCGGACATGGCCACCATCGTCGAGGTGATCCAGGAGACGCACAACATCAAGACCTTCCGCATCGTGCTCAACAACGAGCAGCGCATGAAGGACTTCACCTTCCGGCCCGGCCAGGTGGGGCAGCTCTCGGTCTTCGGCGTGGGCGAGTCGACCTTCGTCATCAACTCCTCCCCGACCCGCAAGGACTACCTGCAGTTCAGCGTCATGCGCGTCGGCGAGGTGACCACCCGCCTGCACCAATTGCAGCCCGGCGACCAGATCGGCGTGCGCGCCCCCCTGGGCAACTCCTTCCCCGTAGAGGACCTCAAGGGCAAGAACATCGTCTTCGTCGGCGGCGGCATCGGCATGGCGCCCCTGCGGACCCTGTTCACCTACATGCTAGACAACCGCAAGGATTACAAAGATATAACGCTTCTCTACGGCGCGCGCAGCCCGGCCGACCTGACCTATAAGGCCGAACTGCCCGAGTGGACGAGCCGCAAGGACGTCAACACCGTCCTGACCATCGACAACCCGTCCGAAGGCTGGGAGCACAAGGTGGGGCTCATTCCCAACGTGCTGCTGGAGATAAACCCCAAGCCCAAGAACACCGTGGCCATCACCTGCGGACCGCCCATCATGATCAAGTTCACCCTGCAGGCCCTCAAGAAACTGGGCTTCGAGGACCAGAACATCATCACCACGCTTGAGAAGCGCATGAAGTGCGGCGTGGGCATCTGCGGCCGCTGCAACATCGGCACGAAGTACGTCTGCATCGACGGCCCCGTCTTCACCTACGCCCAGCTCAAAGAGCTGCCTTCGGAACTCTAGGAGGTTTTATGGCTGGAATATTCAAGGCGACGGACATCCTCCTGGCCGCCCAGGAAGTCGAGACCAGGGGCGAGGTCTTCTACAATCGCCTGGTCGAGACCACGACGGAACCCAAGCTCAAGGAACTGTTCAGCTTCCTGGCTGGGGAAGAGACCAAGCACCGCGAGATCTTCGCCAAGCTCTACGAGCGCGTGGGCGAGGTGGAACTCCCGGCCTGGGCCGAGGAGGACGAGTATGTGGACTACCTGAAGTTTCTCCTCGACTCCCACACGCTCTTCCGCCTGGGCGACGTGGAACACCTGAAGCAGTTCATGGGCACGGCGGTGGAGGCCATCGAAACGGCCATGGGCTTCGAGAAGGACACCATCCTCTTCTTCGTGGAGATGCAGGAGTTCGTGCCCGAAGGGGAAAAGAAATACATCAAAGCCTGCATCGACGAGGAGCGCTCTCACCTGCGCCTCCTGGCGAGCATGCTGCGCAAGTAAACGGCTTTCTCCTCCTTGCGGGGCTCCCGGGCGAAAGTCCGGGGGCCCTATTTTTTTGGCGGGTCAGGGCACGTCAAGGCGGCCGAGAGCATGGCCCGCACCGCGGATTCATCCCGGCCCGACAACCGGCCCAGGGTCCCGCGCACGAGCCGAAGATCCAGAGTAAAGAGCTTGAGGCGCACTTTTGACGGGGCGGGCAGGCCGGCGGATTCGAGGTCCAGGATGGGGCAGTCGCATGCCCATGGGGCATTGGCCAGCGAGGTGATCATGGCCATGACGGCGTGTCCGCTTGGCGCGTTGAAGATGTCTGAATCCGAAAGCACCAGGGCGGGTCTGTTCTTGACGGCCATCCGGTCCGTGAAGGGGAAAGGGACGCGAACCACGTCGAATCGCTCACAGATCACGGTACGCCTCCTCGTCTTCGGCGCAGTTCCATTCGGAAAGCCCGGCCTCCACAGCGCTCAGGTACTCCACGTCAAGGGGCGCGACCTTGCGGACTCTGGCCACACCGTCACGGTTCACCTCCCACACGATGGCGTCTCCCGGGTGGACGCCGAGAGCGTCTCGAACAGCCTGGGGAATCGTGGTTTGCCCCTTGGACGTTATTTTTGCGATGGCGAGCATTAGGCCTCCCTGGCTAAATCAATGCTGTCCTTTAAGGTTGTAAAGTAAGGATGGCCTTTCTTTCTGTCAATGGAACGGGGTACGCGGTCGCCTTATCGGGCGGGAATGCGGAGCCGAGAGTGCTCACGAACAGGAAATCGTGTTGCCATGCGGCTACGCATAAACTTCGACGTGGAGCATGAACCGCCGCACACGGAATCGTGAGCACGGGGAGGACCGGGCGCCTCTGGGTCCGGCGGCCTTTATGGTCGGATGGCGTTCCGCAAGTCCGCAGCGATGCGGCCCCCTCTAGAATTCGAGCCGGCCCGTGTCGCCGAGAAAGCTGACCGTGGTCTGCCGGCGTCTGCCGTTGTCAACGAGGACCACGGAGTAGCAGCCCTTGGGCAGGACGATGTCGAGGGCCTTGCGGGGTTTGGTTTCGTAAGGGCCGAAACGCTTCGACGTCTGGTCGTTGGTCAGCACCAGGGTCGTGGTCCTGGCGGTGACGATGGTCAGGATTCCTTCGGCGGGATTGAGCCTTTTTGGTTCTGCGGGCGCGGCCTGGGTTTGCGTCCCGGCCGTGGCGTTCGCGTCGCCGATCGGGTCGTTGGCGGCAGGTTCGCGGTCGGGTTCGGATGGCGATGGAGATGCGTGGGATTCCTGGGCATCGGTGTCGTCGCCCTGGACAGGGTCGGATGCTTGCGGGAGCTGGCTTCCCGGTTCCTGGACTTGAGCTTCGGCGGGGCCGGGGGCTTTATCTGCGACCTGCGTCGCTGACGATGACCGTGTCGTCAGGGGAGGAGTCGCGGTCGGTGCGGCAGGGGCCAGGGCGACCTCTGCGGTCTCCAGCGTGGCGTTGTCAGCGACCGCCGCGGCCTGGTTGGGAGCCGGCCTGTCCTGGTCGAACAGTCCGGCCTGATAGGCCAGCAGGGAGGAGCCGGCGGCGACGATCACGCAGACCGTGGCAACGGCCGTGGTCGACGTCCGGGGCAGAGCGGGGAGGGACGGTTCCGCCGTGTTGCCCGGTGCGTACAGGCGGCCGCATCGCGGGCACTCGTCGGGGAACAGTGCTGCTTCCAGGTCGCTCGGCGTATGCCGGCATTTGCTGCAGGCCGGGCGCGGCGTCGTGGCGTCGGAAAGGTCGTCGTCCATGCCGTCGCGCGCGTCGAGATGCGTGGCCTCGACGTCCGCCGTCCTGAAGCGCACCAGGGGCGCGAGCTTGTCGGTCAGCTGCAT
>DPKT01000016.1 GCA_003542385.1 Desulfomicrobium sp. | reverse complement strand
TGGAGCGCGGCCGGGGTCGGCGGCAGGGTGTCCTTTGCCAGGCGGTTCCAGGACATCGCCGTGCGCAACCCGCACAACACGGACAAGGTCCGCCGGGCCGGGATCATGGTCGGGGAAGTGCGCGACTGGTTCCTGGAGCAGGCCGGGGAAATGGGGCTGGAGCGCCCGTTGCCCTGGGTCTTCTGCGATGTGGACAACACGCTCATCCGGCCGGGCGACCGTCTGTCGGATGCAGCCAAGGCCTCTGTCGGCGCGTACCGGCAGGCCGGAGGGGAGTTCTCCCTGGCCACGGGCAAGCACCCCCTGAGCATCCGGCCGCTGGTCCGGGAACTCGGGCTTTCATCCGTGCAGGTCGCGGCCAACGGGGCTTGCCTGCTGGGCGCTGACGGGGTGACGGTCCTGGCCCATCTCGGGGAGGCGGCCGAAGGACTGCGCGCCGTCCTCGAAGGCATGGGCCTGATCATCGCCATCTACCGCGAGGACGGCATCGAACCCGGCCGCATGTGGGACAGCGCCCTGGACGAGGTCTTCGACCGCTACGCGGAAATCAGGCCCGTGCGTACGCCCTTGTCCGGCCGGGTCTTCAAGATTCTGTGCATCACGGACGGCGACGACCTTCGGCGGGAGGCGGAGCTTCGGCGGCTGGCGGCCGAACTGGGTGTGGACTGCTGCCGCAGCGACAGGCATTTCCTCGAGTTTCTCCCCAAATCCGGGAACAAGGGCCTGGCCGTGCGTACGGTCATGGAGGGGCGGGGCTGGCCGGTCCTGCACTCCATCGCCATCGGCGACACGGAAAACGACGAGCCCATGTTCGCCATGTGTGGCGCCTGCGCTGCCGTGGGCGGGGCGACCGAAGGCGCAAGGCTCGGCGCGGACTGGACCATCGGCCGCTGCGAAGCCGACGGCGTGGCCGGCTTCCTCGACTATCTGCGCGCAGGCGGCGGGTGGCGTGCGTTGCGCTCGGACATGATGATTTGACGGGTGGCGGGTGTTGCGCCGCCTTTCCGTGTGCTGCAAGGCCGATGCGTTCCCGGAGCGTGTCGGCCTTCTTTCTTACGCCAGGGAGATAAGGGCCTGGCTGAGCAGCAGGGGGTCGATGGAGCCGGTTTCGGGGACCGTCAGGGGCGTCTTGATGATCCGCAGGCCCAGGGATGCGAGCTCGCGTTCCGGGTTCTCGGAGTCGGGATAGGCGGCGCACGGGTCGAGCAGAACGACGTCAAGCACGTCTTCGATGGCGATGGCGTTTGGGGCGTCTGCACGCAGATGGCGAAGCAGCGTGCGTACCTGGTCCGCCAGGGTCAGGCCGGTCGCTTCCGGGTCGGGCAGGGTGTTGGGGACGAAGACCTTGGGGCAGGGCGTCCGGCTTATGGCCGTGCCCACTCCGGCAGGGAGCAGGTTGGCGACGAGGGAGCTGTAGAAGCTGCCGATGGGGTAGCAGATGAGGTCCGCGCCGCCGATGCAGTCCCGGATTTCCTCGCGGATCGGCGGGCGAACGGGTGCGTTGCCCAAGGCCTGGTCCACGAGGCTCAGTTCGGCGATGGCGCTGCTCAACGGCTTTGTTTCCTTGCCGGTGATGAGGTGCTGTCCGATGACGTCCCTGCCGTCTTCCAGCAGTGCTCGCAGCTGCAGGTTCGAGTCGAGCAGCAGCCGTGCCTGGCCACGCGCCTGCACGAGATTGGAGAAGATGCCGACGATGGGATCGAGATTCCGCCCGCTCTCCAGGTAGCCGGCAGTAAGGAAAAGGTTGCCGATGCAGGCGCCGCGAAGGTCGAATTGCGGGCCGGCCGCCCTCTGGAAGGTCTGCAGGTGGTGCTGAACGGTTTTCCGCAACGGGGCCGAAACCGTGGCGATGAGCGGGTGGCTTCCATTCGCCAGGGTTTGAAGTTCGGTCCTGAGCTGCACCGGGCTTGCGTTCTTGGGCATCCGGCGGGCGAAGAGGCTCTGGATTTCCGGGAACCCGTGCCGGGTGCGGTCGGCCAGGGCCATGAGCCGGTTGCGAAGATCGCCCACGGCCGGCATGTCGAAGTGTCGGCGCAGCACCGCCGAACTGCCGCCGGAGTCGAACGGCGTGACAAGGTGGATGGAATTGTGGGTGTACCCGGCCAACGCGCGGCTCGTTTCCGTCAGCGCCGTGCCGCCGGTGAAGAAGAGGATGCGGGGGCCCAGGTCCGGGGCGCGTAATGCCCTGGCGACGCGTGCCGGGTCCGGAATGCGGATTTCCCGGGCGATGGGGATGGCGGTTCTGGTCATGCTGTTTCCGACGGACGAGGGGCCGCTGGTGGACAAGCCCGCGGCGGCGAGCCGTCCAAGCGTCCCGCCAGGTGTCCGGCCTTGCGGTTGTCGAGGGATGCGCGCGGGCTTACTGGTGCGGCGGCGCGGGATCCTCGAACCGGTCCTGGTCGCCGGTGTCGGCGTTGCGGATGGTGTTCACGATGCGCTGCAACTGGTCCGAGGTGATGAGCCGCTGGGAATGCAGCCATTCGAATTTCTGGATTTCCTCTTCGGGATCGTTGGCGAAGTCGATGTTGCCGTACCAGTCCAGCAGCTGCTTTTTCCTGCGCTCTCGGATTTCCGAAATGATGCGTTCGAAGTTTCCGTCATGCATGATGGCGATTTCGCCTTCATCGGAGCTCAGGGAGGTGATGTTCGTCTTGAGTGCGGCGTGCAGCAGAAAGCACAGTCCTCCCGGCAACATGAAGATGGCGCCGAGGAGATCGCCGCGGATCATGGTGTAGGCGGCCTGGGCCAGGCCCCATGCCGAAAGCAGGATCGCGCCGCTGAAGAGCGTGCCGTTTCGTTCCGACGTCATGCGCGGGTCCATGCCGATGGAGCCGTAAGGCAGCTGAAAGGAATGGGAACCGTAGGCGTCGGCCCTGGTGTAGGTCAGGGCGTCCTGTTCGAAGTCGAAGGTGATGGTGGTGGAGTAGCTGCGTTGAGTGATGTTCATGGCCAAAGTCTCCTGAATCGCAAGCTGCGCATGGAGAGGCGGTAGGTCGATGCGGCGGGTTCGTCAAGACCGTGGCGCGCGGCGGCGTGGCTTGATCAAGGCCCGAAAATGAAAAAAGGCCGCGTAAAGCGGCCTTGCGTACATGGTGCCGGGGGACAGAGTTGAACTGCCGACACGGGGATTTTCAGTCCCCTGCTCTACCGACTGAGCTACCCCGGCGCAACGGAAGTCCGTTACTATGGAAAACGTCGGCCTTTGGCAAGTCGAAAAAAGCACTTTTCTTGACTTGCGCATCCACTCACCCGGATGCGGGTCCGGGGCAAGCGGAGCCGTGCCGTCGCTTCCCGCAAAGGAAAAAGGCCGCTCGTTGAGCGGCCTTGATCTCGTGGTGCCGGGGGACAGAGTTGAACTGCCGACACGGGGATTTTCAGTCCCCTGCTCTACCGACTGAGCTACCCCGGCGCGTTGGGTGAGAAGCGCTTTTATGCAAAGCTTAGGGCGAAGGCAAGCAAGAATTTTCGTTCCACCGGCATTTCCGGCCAAAAAGCCTTCAAACCCTGTCCCGTGTCTCGTGCAGACGCCGAAAGATGCCTTGCGGGACGTGAACGAGCGCCTGGTGAATTCGGAAATCCTTCAGGCTTGTGAACCGGGGCGGAAATCGCGGTTGGCGTGATTTTAGTGATGCTTCGTGGGGCCGTGTTCCTTGTGCAGGAAGTAGACGATCAGTCCGACGATGCCGAGACCCAGGCCGAGAATGAGTCCTGAAAACATGGGATGCCTCCTCTTGATATTGATCTGATCCGAAAATATATGGCAAAACTTGCTTGACTTCAAGTTCTTTTCTTCACAAGTCTTGGCGTGCCCGTTGCGGTGGCCTTTTTCCCGCGAGAGAGGTAGAGGTTCAGCCATGCGCCGTCCGTTTTCGCAGTCAACCGATGTTGGAGTAATCACTATGAGAATGACGCAGATCTGCGTTTTCGCCGTCCTCGCGTTCGTCCTGACCGTTCAGGGTGCTGCGGCAGAAACCATGACCATGAAGGACGCGGTTGAGGCCGGCCTCAAGGGCAACCCGTCCATCCTCGCCGCGCGCGAGGCGCTCATGGCGGCCGATTACGCCGTGAAGTCCTCCAAGGCGGCCTTCGGGCCTGCGCTCAGCACGCAGTACGGGTACACGCGCCTTGACGAACGACCGATGTCCTTCGGTCGGACCGTGGGCTCCCTGGACAACTGGGAGCTGGCCTTCAACGTGCACCAGCCCCTCTTCACCGGCTTCAACCTGCTGACGACCTACGAGAAGTCCCTGCTGCAAAAGGAGCAGGCGGCCTCACAGATCGACAACGCCGAACTGCAGCTGACCGTCGCCATCCAGGATGCGTTTTTGAGGCTCCTCCAGGCGCGCGAGAACGTGCGTTCCGCCGAGGACGCCCTGGTGAGGCTGCGTTCGCAGTTGAAGGTCAATACCGCCTTCTACGAGGTGGGATTGCGCCCGAAGCTCGACATGCTGCAGGCCCAGGTGGACGTGGCCACGGCCGAACAGCTTCTGCTGGCTGCCCAGAACAGCGTCGATACACTCTCGGCGCAGCTCAACACCCTGATCGGCCGGAACGCCAACGCGGACGTGGAGTATGTCGGCGCGCTGGAGTATTTTCCCGTGAATCTGAGCCTTGAGGACTGTCTGGAGAGGGCGCTGAAGAACAGGCCGGATCTGATCATCGCCCGTCAGACCGTCATGGTGGCCGAGAAGGACGCCAAACTGGCCGCGGTGCCGTATTACCCGCAGGTCGGGGCCGATTTCAACTATGCCCGGGCCGGCGATGACCCGGCGGTCAACGGCGGGGACTATCACACCCCCAGCGAATGGAACGCTCAGGTCGGCATGAAGTGGACGTTTTTCGAGTGGGGCAAGACCTACTACGCGGAAAAGAGCGCGCAGAAGAACGTGTCCCGGGTCATGCAGGAATATCAGAACCTGGAGAACGAGGCGACGTTCGCGGTCAAGGAGAGCTTCCTGCAGATAGAGGAGACGGAGAAGCGCATCGCCGCCGCCAAGGAAGGCCTCGTCGCCGCCAAGGAGAGCTATCGCATGGCCGTGGCCCGGTACGAGGCCCAGGTCGGCACCAACACGGACGTGCTCGACGCCCAGGCGGCCCAGACCCAGGCGGAAGCGAGCCTGAACGGGGCCTTGTCCGCCTACGAGCGGGCGGTGGCCGGTCTCTACGGCGCCATGGGCGAGAAGAATCCCGAACTGCTGCCCCGCTAGCGGGCCATACGCTGCGGCGAAACGTCAGTGCCCGGGCGCCATCAGGCCCCGGGCTTTTTTGCGCCCTTGCGCCGGGGCATGGAGCACTTCTTGTCGGCCAGGACAGCCAACTCGGAAAGTCTGTCGTCCACGGCGGCGTACAGGGACTTCGGAGAGAAACGGCCGTCCGCGAGGCGCGAACCGGCGCGCATGCCCGTCAGGATCTCCATGGCCTCCTCGATGGTGCTCACCGGGTGGATATGGAACTGTCCGTCCCTGACGGCCTGCAGGACGTTTTCCCGCAGGACCAGATGCACGATGTTGTCCCGGGGCAGCAGGACGCCCTGCCTTCCCGTCAGCCCGCGCCGACGGCAGACCTCGAAAAACCCTTCCACCTTGTGGGTCACCCCGCCCACGGCCATGATGGCCCCGGACTGGGACACGGCCCCGGTGAAGGCGAGGTCCAGGCGGATGGGCACGTTCGAGAGGGCCGAGAGCAGTGCGGCCAGCTCGGCGCCCGAGGCCGAGTCTCCGTCCACGTGGGCGTAGCTCTGCTCGAAGCACAGGCTCCCCGTGAGCACGATGGGCTTGTTGCGGGCGAAGAGGTTCACGAAGTAGCTCTTGAGGATCATCATGCCCTTGGTGTGGATGGGGCCCCCGAGCTCGGCCTCGCGTTCGAGGTCCATGATGCCGCCGTGGCCGACGCCCACGGTGCAGGAAATCTGGTGTGGCAGGCCCATGACGTAGTCGCCGACCTGGGTTACGGAAAGGCCGTTGGCCACGCCGATTCCTTCGCCCTGGGTCCGGACCTTGATGGACTTGCGGTCGTACTCGCGCAGAAATTCCTCCTGATACAGGTTGGTGCGGTACTCGCGTTCGTCCAGGGCCTGTTTGACGATGTGGGCGTCGATGGTCTTCCTGTCCTGACCCGCGGCGATGGCGTTGGCCTCGATCATGATCTCCCGCAGGTGCGAGAAGTGCAGCGAGAGGCGTTCACGGTCTTCGGCCATGCGCGTGGAGTAGTCGACCAGTTCCGCGTAGGCGTCCTTGGTGAAGCCGCGCAGGCCGCTTTCGCGGGCGGCTCGGTCCAGGGTCTGGGCGTAGCCCGTGATGGACTCGGCCGTGCGCTCCACGGTGTCCTGGATATGGGCCTTGATCTTGAATATCTTTCGGAACCGCTCGTCGTGCATGTACAGCAGTTCGTAGGTCTCGTCGTCGCCGATGAGGATGACCTTGAGGGAGAGCGGGATGGGGTCCGGGCTGATGGTCCTGGTCCGCAGGATGTCGTAATGGTCCGTGGGGTCGTCCAGGTTCGAATGCCGGTTGCGCAGGCAGCGGAGCAGTCCCTCCCAGGCGACGGGATGGGCCAGGAGGTCCTCCACGCGCAGGATGAGAAACCCCCCGTTGGCGCGGTGCACGGCGCCGGCCCGGATGAGGGAGAAGTCCGTGTAGTACGTGCCCCATTCGGTCTCGCGTTCGATGCAGCCGAGAAGGTTGAAGAAGCCCGGGTTGATCTCCTTGACCACGGGCGCGCCGGTCAGGGCGGAGTTGTCCACGAAGAGGTTGACGTCGTAGCGCTGGAAATAGGACTCTGAAATGTTTTCGCCCTGCTGGTCCGACGGCGAGCGCTGTTCGCGTTCCTGGCGTCCCTGATAGTGCGACAGGTTCTCAAGCACATCTTCCTTGAACGCGTCGAAGTAGGCTTTCAGAGCCTTGCTGTCTGCGAATTTCTTGCGGATGGGGCCGAGCAGACGATCCACCAGGCCCGCCGCATGTTCCTGGGCCAGCTGCAGTTCCTTGGCCCGGAATTCCTGCTCGCTGCGGTTCACCTGGCGCGAGAGATCGGCAATGGTGTTCAGTACGGAGCTGCTCTGGTCCTTGATGACTTTCTTGCGCGAGGAGTCAAGGCGTTCGAAGTCTTCGGAGCTTAGGACCTTGCCGTCCATGAGCGGGGTCAGGGAGACGGCGCCCGCCTCGTCGATGTTCAGGCTGAACCCTTTCCGTTGGGCCGCCTCCTCCATCTTGTCCATCAGGTCGTCGCGGACGACGGCGAGCTTGGTGAACAGCTTGTTCTGCAGGCGCAGATAGGTGGCCTGCTCGAAGTGGCGGGGGAGATCGCGGCGCAGGCGTTTGACCATGCGCTGCATGTTTTCCCTGAACACCTTGCCCTGCCCGGCGGGCAGACTGACCAGAACCGGTTTGTCCGGATTCTCGAAATTGTTCAGATAGACCAGGTCCGGCGGGGTGGGGGCGGTGCGGGCCTGGGGCAGGAGAAAGTTCTCGACGAGGTAGGTCCGGCCAAGCCCGGGTTCGCCGGCGACATATATGTTGTATTCCAGGCCCGGGATGGACAGGGACATCTCAAGGGCCTTGCGGGCCCTGTTCTGGAAGAGGCAGACGGGGTTGACGTCGTTGCGGATGTCCGCGCCGCGCAGGATTCTTCTGGGGTTGGGCTCTATGGTGAGCTGGCGGGCTTTGAGTTCGGAAGTGTTTTTCATCGGTGCTCGGTGCGGGGGAGGCCCCGGTTATTGATTTTGTGTGGACATAGTGCGAATGAAGGCGGCTTGCAAGCCGGCCCGGGTGAGTCGCGCGCCCCGCGGGGCGTCGGGGAGCATGGGGCCGCGGACAACAGGGCGGAGAATTCGTTTTTGCTGAAAACTTTGATTGACGCGAAGTTGGGGGCTGTGTTAGCCCCTTTTTCGGTTTGTGATTTATTGCACGAATGATTGGGCCCTGGTTGCCCTTTGAGATGACCCAATGTTTTTCGGTAAGAAAAAAAATAAGCATTTCCAGTCATTGGGTCTAGCTTCCATGATGGGGATACATCTCGTGTCCGGTGTGATCGTGGGCATGGCGATGGGCTACTATCTGGACAAGTTTTTTGACACAAAGCCTTGGCTGACGCTCCTTTTCCTGATTTTCGGCATTATCGCCGGCTACAGGAACATGTTCCGGGAAATGGGGCGGATCCAGAGAAAGGAAGCGGAAGCCGATGCTCCGAGCGCTGACGAAAAGGATTGAACGCGCTCTGTACGCACGAGGGTATCATGTGCCCGAGGTGCGCAGGATGGCGGCCCAGCAGGTATACTTCCTTTTCGCCGCGGTGCCGGCCTTGGCGCTCGGTTCCCGCGGGGTGGACTTCGCCGCCGGGGTGGTGCTCGGGACGGTCAACTTTCTGGCCCTGGCCCGATTGATCCAGGAACTGGTGTACGTGCAGAAGGGCGCCGTCGCGGTCCAGATGTTCAGTTTCTACGGACGCCTCGCCTTGACGGCCCTGGCCATCTACGCCCTGGTCGTCATGAACGGTTCCTCGGTAGTTTGGTTGCTGATCGGTTTTTCAACCGTTCTCATAAATATTATGCTTTGGGGAATGTCACAAATTTTGGGGAAAACTTCTAAGGAGGCGTAAAGATGGCAGGGGGTTTACATCCTATTTTTCTAGTCGAGGAAGCGGTCAAGGCCATTGGACTCGTCGATGCGCACGGCCACAGCCTGATACCGGGCAATGTCCTCTACTCCTGGACATTCATGATCATCCTGATTCTCGTTTCGACCATGGCCACCAAGAAGATTTCGCTGGTCCCGAGAGGGCTGCAGAACTTTTTCGAGATGGTGATCGGCGGTCTGGAGGATTTCGTGGTCGCGAACATGGGCGAGGACGGCCGGAAGGTGTTTCCCGTTCTGGCGACGCTTTTCATCTACATCCTGACCTGCAACCTGGGTGGCCTGTTCCCCGGTAACGACGCTCCCACGGCGAACATCAACACGACCGCCTCCATGGCCGTGTTCGTCTTCGTCTACTACCAGTACTGGGGCTTCAAGATCCATGGCACCCACTACATCCACCATTTTACCGGCCCCATGATCTGGATGGCTCCCTTGATGTTCCCCATCGAGGTCATCGGCCACTTCGCGCGCATGCTGTCGCTGTCGCTGCGTCTTTTCGGAAACATCCGCGGTGAGGACATCGTTCTGGCCCTGCTGTTCATGTTGGCGCCCATCGTCTCCACGGTTCCGATGTACTTCCTGTTCATGCTGGCCGACGTCATCCAGGCCTTCGTCTTCTTCATGCTGTCCATGCTCTATCTGAAGGGCGCATTCGAAGAGGCTCACTAATTCGGGGGAAATGGTCATTCGACCAAAACATTATACTTTATTTGGAGGATTTTTCATCATGGGTAAGAAGTTCGTTTCCGTTCTGGCCACTGTCGCTCTGGTCGCCGTCGCTTCCTGCGCTTTCGCTGCCGAAGCCGCTCCTGAAGTCATCTCCACCATCTCCTGGGCCGCCGCCCTCGGCATGGCCATCGCCGCCGCCGGTTGCGGTATCGCTCAGGGCCTGGGCCTGAAGGCTGCTTGCGAAGGCACCGCCCGCAACCCCGAAGCTTCCGGCAAGATCACCGTGACCATGCTGATCGGTCTGGCCATGATCGAATCTCTGGCCATTTACGCCCTGGTCGTCAACCTGATCCTGCTGTTCGCCAACCCCTTCGTCGGCTAACTGCTTGCGTGATAAAGGGGAGGTATCGCCTCCCCTTTTTTTAGCACCATCAAGCGGAACACGAAGAGAGTTATCGGAGTTATTTTGAAAAGCGCTCACATCCCACGCGCCACCATCCAAAGACTGGCCGTCTACGTCCAGGTCCTTGAGACGCTTTTGCAGGAGGGGGACTCCGTCATCTCCTCGGACGGCCTGGCTCGCGCTTGTGGTGTGAATCCCTCTCAAATCCGCAAGGATTTGGCTTACTTCGGAGAGTTCGGCGTGCGTGGGGTGGGGTATTATGTGCAGGACCTCCTCACGGCCATCAAACAGTCGTTGGGCATAGACCGAACCTGGAACGTCGCCCTCGTTGGCGTCGGCAACCTGGGCCGGGCGCTGCTGCGGCACGGGATTTTCAGGCGCCGCGGTTTCATCCTCGTCGGCGCGTTCGATTGCGATCCCTTCAAGATCGGCGAGGAAGTGGCCGGCCTCGAGGTCGTCTGCTCCAGGCGGCTCAAGGAAAAAGTCCACGAGCTCAACATTGAAATCGGCATCATCACGACTCCCCCCGAGCGTGCCCAGCGCGCGGCGAACTATCTGATCGAGGCCGGTGTACGCGGCATCGTCAACTTCGCTCCCGCCCGCATCACGGCGCCGGAAAACGTGGCCGTGGAATATGTGGACTTCATGCACCACATCTTCTCCGTGGCCTTCAATATTTCCCTCAATCAGGCCAAAGGGATCTCATAGAGCCCTGGGCTGTCGGGATGTGAAATCCCGCAAATTCGACTTGCCAATCGTCTTCGAGTGGTATAGTTGTCCTCTCTCTTTTGAAACTGGAGGTTCTCATGAAAAAAGATCTGCATCCCAAAGTTTACGAAACCCAGGTCCGTTGCGCCTGCGGTTATGAGTTTGTCACCCGTACGGCCATCGGCCCTGAGCTCGGGATTGAAATTTGTTCCCACTGCCATCCGTTTTTCACCGGCGAGCAGCGCTTCATCGACTCGGCTGGCCGTATCGACCGTTTCCGCAAGAAGTACGCCGGGCTGAACAAGTAAGTTTTCAGCAGGTAGCGTAACCCTTCATGATCACGAAGCTGGAAAGCCTGGCGGCAAAATATCGCGAACTTGAGCGCGAACTGAGCACTCCTGAAATTTTTCAGGATCAGGATCGCTATATCAAGATCGCCAAGAAGCACGCCGAGCTTGACGAGGTCGTAAAGGCGTTCGAGCGCTACAAGACGCTTCTGAGCGAACTTGCCGAGAATCAGGAGCTGGCGAAGGACCCTGACCCGGAGCTGTGCGAACTGGCCCAGGCCGAAATCCCGGGGCTCAAAAGCAGGATCGAGGAACAGGAGCGTCTGCTCAAGCAGCTGCTTACGCCCAAGGACCCGCTGGACGAGAAGAACATCATCCTGGAGATACGGGCGGGCACTGGAGGCGAGGAAGCGGCGCTCTTCGTCGCCGACGTTTTCAGGATGTATTCTCGTTATGCGGAATTGCACGGTTGGCGCGTCGAGGTGATGAGCAGCAGTGATACCGGTACCGGCGGTTTCAAGGAAATCGTCGCTTCGGTTTCGGGCAACAGCGTCTACAGCAAGCTCAAGTATGAGTCCGGGGCTCACCGCGTGCAGCGGGTTCCGGCCACGGAAAGCCAGGGGCGCATCCATACGTCCGCCATCACCGTGGCGATCCTGCCCGAAGCCGAGGAAGTCGACGTGAAGATCGACCCGAGCGACATCCGGGTCGACGTTTTCCGGTCATCCGGTCCGGGCGGGCAGTCGGTCAACACCACGGATTCGGCCATACGCATCACGCACCTGGCAACGGGTCTCGTCGTCACGTGCCAGGATGAAAAATCTCAGCACAAGAACAAGGCCAAGGCCCTCAAGGTGCTGCGTTCCCGGTTGTTGCAGGCCGCCCAAGATGAAACGAAGAAGGCCTACGACGACAACCGCAAGGCCCAGGTCGGCACTGGCGACCGCTCTGAACGGATCCGGACCTACAATTACCCCCAGGGGCGGATCACGGACCACCGCATCAACCTGACGCTCTACAATCTCGACCAGGCCATGGACGGGCACATCGATGAAATCATAGATGGCCTCGTTCAACATTACCAGGCCGAAGCCATGAAACAAAGCTGAGGAAACTCGGCTTTTTTCGTGCTTCATGAACTCCCGCCGCGAAATCATCGCTTTCTGGGAAGCCCGCTTCGAAGCGGCCGGGGTCGATTCGCCGCGCCTCTCCGCCCAGGTCCTACTTGCCCATGTCCTGAATCTTTCACGTCTGAACATGCTCCTGGAGTCGAGCTCCCTCGTGCCAGAGGGCGCCATTGCCCCTTTCGAATCTCTTGCGTTGCGGAGGCTTCAAGGCGAGCCGGTCGCTTACCTGATCGGGCGCAAGGAATTCTACGGGCTCGATTTCGAGGTGAACCCCGACGTGCTCATTCCCCGGCCCGAGACGGAACTCATGGTGGACCACCTCCTCGACACGGTCGAATGGGGCGCTGCCTTCAGGGTCCTGGATCTTGGAACCGGGAGCGGCGCTCTGGCCGTTACCTGTGCGGGCATGTTTCCGCACTGCAGGGTGACGGCCGCCGACATCTCGAAAAAGGCTCTGGCCACGGCGCGACGCAACGCGCGAAAGCATGGCGTCTCTGATCGCGTCGCCTTTGTTCGCGCGGACCTCGTTCAGGGCATTGATGTCGGGGAAATCGACATCATCCTGGCCAATCTCCCGTACGTGCCGGAAGACTCACGCCAGGCGATGAGCCGTGAAGTTCTCCGCTACGAACCCTGGTTGGCCCTTTTCGCCGGGAATGACGGCTTGGACGTCTACCGCCGCCTTGCTTTCGGACTTCGGGGGCGAGTGCGCGAGGGTTCGATGTTGCTCTGCGAGATCGACCACTCCCAAGGGGCAGCGATGATGGAGTTGTTTGCCCCGTTGGCCAGGGATGTCAGCGTGAAGAAGGACCTTGCAGGCCTGAATCGTCTCGTGGTTGTTGTTTTTTAGCACCAATCGTGTTGCGCAAAAGAAACGACTGGTTGCCTGGAGCATGGATTTGTCAACTTTGTCGTGTTATTTCGGCATGTTGCATTGCTGATATGATTGGCATGGAATTTGATGAAGCTTGGGCATGAAACAGACGACCCTCAAAAAAGAAATTCGGTGCTCCGGAGTCGGGCTGCACAGCGGTCAGAAGGTTGAGATGGTGCTCAAGCCTGCCCCGGCCGATACGGGTGTTGTGTTCTCCCTCCGTAACAAGTCGGGCCGGCACATGGTCGTTCCCGAGCCCGGCCGCGTCGTCGGGACGGGGCTGGCCACGACGCTTGGCACCGAGCAGGCCAAGGTCTCCACGGTGGAGCATCTTTTGGCGGCCCTTGTCGGCCTCGAGATAGACAACGTCATCGTCGAGGTGGATGGAGAGGAAATCCCGATCCTGGACGGCAGCGCCTCGGTCTACGTCTATCTCATCAATTCCGCCGGTATCCGGTTGCTCGACCGTCCCCGCAGGATCGCGAAGGTCGTGCGCCCCCTGGTGTTCGAGCAGGACGGCAAGCGCGTCAGCGTCAAGCCCTATAACGGCCTGCGCATCGACTACGCCATTTCCTTCGCCCATCCGATGATCGGCAATCAGACATATAGTTTCGAGTCTTCGCCGCTCTCTTTCTCCTATCGCATCGCGCGGGCCCGGACTTTCGGATTCATGAAGGATGTGGAGTGGCTGCAGAAGAACGGTCTGGCCCTTGGGGGCACCCTCGAGAACGCCGTGGTTTTCGACGATTACGGCGTGGTCAACCCGGAGGGGTTGCGTTTCGAGGATGAAATGGTCAGGCACAAGATTCTCGACTTCATGGGTGACATCGCCGTCGGCAAACGCCGCTTGTGGGGTCATTTCGAGGTGTCGTGTTCCGGCCACGACTTCAACAACCGGTTTATGCGCTATCTTTTCGACAACAGTTCGGAATATCTTGAATTCGCCAATTTGGAAGGGGCCTTGGGCGCTGCGCGCAAGCATGACCCCGAAATTGTTCCTGTGGGTGTGCCCGCCTGGGCTTAGCCGCTGAAAGCGCCGCAAGGCGCTTTTTTTTTGCCGTTGGGCAAAAAAATGCTTGCCATCGGAAATGAATGCTCATATTGGATGCGTTCTCACGGGCTGGCGTAGCTCAATGGTAGAGCAGCTGACTTGTAATCAGCAGGTTGCGGGTTCAAGTCCCATCGCCAGCTCCAGGGTGAGCGGAGGGGTTCCCGAGTGGCCAAAGGGAACAGACTGTAAATCTGTCGTCGAACGACTTCGGAGGTTCGAATCCTCCCCCCTCCACCATATAGAACCGTGAGAAGCAGTAGGAGGCAGTTAAGACTGTCGCTCGACTACTGAGATGAAATGCGGGAGTAGCTCAATGGCTAGAGCATCAGCCTTCCAAGCTGAGGGTTGCGGGTTCGAGTCCCGTTTCCCGCTCCATTACCTCGTCTCATAAGTCCCAGCGCCTTCGATTTGTCCCGCCTGCATATATCCGCAATCGATCATAACTATATATAGTACACGTAATTTCATTAGGGGGTAATTATGGCCAAGCAGAAATTTGAAAGAAAGAAGCCGCACGTCAATATCGGTACAATTGGTCATATTGACCACGGCAAGACGACCCTGACCGCGGCGA
>DPKT01000086.1:1420-8209 GCA_003542385.1 Desulfomicrobium sp. | reverse complement strand
TCATGTTCACCTGGGAAGGCGCGGTCCTGGCCGCCGCCGTGGTGGCCTTCCCCCTGGTCTACCGCTCGGCCCGCTCGGCGCTTGACGGCGTGGACCCCAACATCGAAAACGCCGCGCGGACCATGGGCGCCTCGGAAATCCGCATCTTCCTGAGAATCACCCTGCCCCTGGCCTTCCGGGGCATCCTCTCCGGAACCATGCTGGCCTTCGCCCGGGCCATGGGCGAATTCGGAGCCACGCTCATGGTCGCCGGCAACATCCCGGGCAAGACCCAAACCCTGTCCCTGGCCGTGTACACCGCCGTCCAGGCCGGAAACGACGCCCTGGCCAACCGGCTGGTGCTGCTTGTCTCCGCCGTCTGCGTGATCATCCTGGTGGTCGCGGGAAAACTGCTCAAACCCAAAATCTGAAAGGAGTCCGCCATGAAACGCCTGCGTCTCTCACTGGCCCTGGCCCTGGCCCTGGTCCTGGCCCTGGCCTGCCCGACCCTGGCCGGGGAACTGACCGTCTCGGCCGCCGCCAGCCTCACCGACGCCTTCAACACGGTAAAGCCCCTCTTCGAAAAGGCCAATCCCGGCACGACCCTGGTCCTCAACTTCGCCGCCTCCGGCCCCCTGCTCAAACAGATCGAACAGGGCGCACCCGTGGACGTGTTCGCCTCGGCCGACCAGAAAACCATGGACGACGCCGCCGGCAAAAACCTCATCGATACCCCCAGCCGCAAAAACTTCGCCCAAAACTCCCTGGTCCTGGCCATTCCCGCCTCGGGCGGGGCCGCCGTGAAAAACCTGGCCTCCCTGACCGACCCCAAGGTGGCCAAGATCGGCGTGGGCAACCCCGAAAGCGTTCCCGTGGGCCGCTACACCAAGCTCGCCCTGGAAAAAAACGGCATGTGGGAAAAGATCTCCCCCAAATGCATCCTGGCCGAATCCGTGCGCCAGGTCCTGGACTACCTCTCGCGCGGCGAGATCGACGCCGGCTTCGTCTACGCCACGGACGCCGCCACGCGTGCCGACAAGGTCAAGCTCGCGGCCGAAGTGGCCGGCCATAAGCCCATCAGCTACCCCATCGCCCTCGTGCAGACCTCCAGGAGCAAGGACATGGGCCAGGCCTTCATCGACTTCGTCCTGGGCGCAGAAGGCCAGGCCGTGCTGGCCAGGTACGGCTTCAAGAAGCCCTAACCGCCACGCGCTTTCAGGGCGGTATGGAGCCGCCCTGAAAGCGCGTGTAGAGAAAGCTCCCCAAGCCCCGGCGCCGTGCGCACCGGCCGCCGGGACCTGTGCTCAACTGCCGCCAAGTAGTCGGGCGCGGAGTTCCGGCTCGCTCGTTTCGGGCGAAAGCCAGATATCGAAAAAGCGGTCCGTGAATTCCTTTTCCCGTATGGCTCCGATAAAAACGCCGTCCCTGTAGAACAGCGTGCCTCCCGCCCTGTCGCGCACCCCCGTCAGGGTCATGTCTTTGACGACGTCGGGGAAAATCGCCTCCATGCGCGCCCCGAAGCGCCGCAGCGTTTCAGGGTCGTCCAGGCCCTGCCGGCGCATTTCCTCGATGCTCCTCGTCGCGATGTCCGCCCCCTTGAGTTCCATGTGATAGACGATATGCAGCGCGAAGGGCCCGTCAGGGCGCCAGCTCCCGGCGGGCGCGTACAGGGTGGCGGTATACACGTTCCAGACCAGGAATCTCAGGTTGCCGCTGCCCACGGGCTGCGGGTTGTCCATGTATCTGTAGAGATGTGCGGGTGCCGACAGGGCGTCTGCCGCAAGAAGCAGGACCAGGAGCCAGGCGCGAAGAAAGCCTTTCATGAGCGTTACCTCCCTCGGACGCGATGCGGACGTCCATGATGGAGAGGTATGACGAAAAAGACCGGGAAGAAAGCGACAATCGGAAGGGCCTGGGGGGTGAAAAGCGGAACGCGCCCCGAAGGGCGCGCTCCATCTCGTTCATCTCTGGATGCGACCCGTCACACCTTGAACTTCTTGACCAGCCCCTCCAGGGCCCCCGCCAGCATGGAGAGGTTCTCGGAGCTCCGTTTGAGCTCCGTGCTGCTGGTAGAGATGTGCCCCGAGGCGGTGCTGACCTGGACGATGTCTTTGGCGATCTCGCCCGTGACGACCGAGGCCTGGGACACGTTCTCGTTTACCTCCTGGATGCCCATGGAGGCCTGGCCGACGTTCTCGGCGATGTCGCGGGTGGCGGAGGACTGCTGCTCCACGGCGGCGGCGATGGTCGAGACGAAGGCGCTGACCTCCTCGATGACCGCCATGACCTGACCGATCTCCTCGATGGTCGCGGTCGTGGAGCTCTGGATGCCGGCGATGCGCTCGCGGATCTCCTCCGTAGCGGAGGCCGTCTGGTTGGCCAGCTCCTTGATCTCGTTGGCCACGACGGCGAAGCCGCGGCCGGCCTCACCGGCCCGGGCCGCCTCGATGGTGGCGTTCAAAGCCAGGAGGTTGGTCTGGGAGGAGATGGCCGTGATGGTCTCGGTGACCTTGCCGATCTCGCGGGCGGCCACGCCGAGCTGGTCCACGCGCTGGGAGGCCGAGCTGGCCTTGGCCACGGCGCGCCGGGTGACCTCGCGTGTCTTATCCGTGTTGCCGGCGATCTCGTGGATGGTGGCGCTCATCTCTTCGGCCGCCGTGGCCACGGTGCCGACGTTGGTGGAGGCCTGCTCCATGGCTGCGGCCACGGAGTTCATGTTGGCGTTCATCTCCTCCGAGGCCGTTGCCACGGTGTTCGACTTGGCCGAAAGCTCCTCGGCGCTCCTGAGCAGCCCGTCGGACATGGTCTCCAGTTCGGCCGAGGAGCCCAGGAGCACCCTGGCCCGCTCGGTGATGTCCCGGACGATGACCCGCAGGTTCGTCGCCATGTGGTTGAGGTGCCCCTGCATGTCGCCCAGCTCGTCCTTGCGGCTGACGGCCAGTTCCCCGGTCATGTCACCGTCGGCCAGGCGCTCCAGGTAGTCCCCGGCCTCGCGCAGTGGCCGCAGCACGCTGGCCCGGATCTGCAGCCAGGAAACGGCGCCCACCAGCAGGAGTATGCCCATGGTGACCGCACCGACGGTGAGCTCGCTGGCCAGGATCGAGGCGTTGGTCTCCTTCAGGGAGGAGATGACGACGAACGCGCCGTGCACCTCGCCGGCCTTCCATCCTTCCTTGACGCCCCCGGTCGGGTCCTTCTCGCCCCTGGGATCGCCGTGGCAGTACAGGCAGTCTTCGGACAGGCGGATGGGCTTGAAATAGAGGAGCCTGTCCTTCTCGACGATGACCTTTTCCTGGAGGTTCGAGGAGCTGAATTCGGCCAGCACCTTCCGTTCCAGGTCATTGGGCGCGTTCTTCGGGTTGCGGGGGCTTTCCTTGGGCACCCTGAACTCGTACCCGGCCTCCGCGGCCCTGGCCGCGGCCGTGTTCATGGCCGAGACGATGGGCACGGATTGCAGCAGCGTGGCCGGATCGTCCTTGAGTTCATCCAGCGGGCGGAGCACTCCGAGCTTGTGCTTGTGGGCCATGTCCTCGCGCACGGATTCGGCCATCATGACCACGGAGCGGCTCTCCTTGAGCTTGCCGCCGATGGCGGCGTCCGTGACGTCGCGCACATGCATCCAGGCCATGACCAGCGCCAGGACCAGAGGGCCGCAGCCGGTGATCAGCAGTATCTTCCACTTCAGACTCAGTCGCGCCCACATAGTTTCCTCCGCAGTAGTGCCATTTTTAAGCAGGAAGAGTACTTAATTGCATCTACTGGCGAGCGCAAGCGCTATTCGTGTAACGACACAAAATCAAAGGAAGAAACGTCGACCAGCCCCCTGTCGGTCAGCCTCAGCTTGGGAATGACCGGCAGCGACAGGAATGACAGCTGCATGAACGGGTTGATGTCGGCGGGGCATCCCAGGGAACGGGCCGCGGCGTTGAGGCGGTCCAGACCGGCAGCCACCTCCTCGGGCTCGCGGTCGCTCATGAGCCCGGCCAGGGGCAGGGGCAGGAGTTCAAGCACCCGGCCGCCTTCGACGCAGACAAAGCCGCCGCCGCACGCCTCCAGGGTCCGCACGGCCAGCATCATGTCGGCGTCCGAGACACCGACCGCGATGAGGTTGTGGGAATCGTGGGCCACGGTTCCGGCCAGGGCGCCAAGCCTGAGCCCGAGCCCCCGCACCAGGCCCAGCCCCCTGCCCCCGGTGCCGTAGTGGCGCTCGAACACGGCCAGCTTGGCCACGTCCGCCTCCGGGTCTGCGCAGACGAGACCGCCCTCGACCCTGGGTTTGACGAGGTCAGCCTCGGTCACGATCTGCCCCGGCACCGTTCGGATCACGCGGACCCGCCCATCCCGGGCCGGGATGTCCAGGCAGTCCGTGGACAGTTCGCCGAGGTGGACGCTGCCGGTCACCGTGACGCCGCTCGGGGCGGCGTCCCACGACTGGTCGTCGATGTGCCTGCCGCGCAGATGGACGGAGGAGATGGCGAAGGAATCCAGGTCGTCGAGAAGGATGAAGTCCGCCCTGTAGCCCGGGGCCACTGCCCCTCTGCGGTGCAGGCGGAAATACCGCGCCGTGTTGATGGAGGCCATCTGGATGGCCCGCAGGGGCGAAAGGCCGTTGCTCACGGCCAGGCGGACGGCGTGGTCGAGGTGCCCCTGGCGCAGCAGGTCGTCGCAGTGGCGGTCGTCGGTCACCAGGGAGCAGTTCTGGCTGTTGAAATCGTTGACCAGGGGCAGGATCTCCACGAGGTTCTTCTCGGAGCTGCCTTCGCGGAGCATGACGTGCATCCCCTTGCGCAGCTTCTCCCGGGCCTCGGCCAGGTGCACGGCCTCGTGGTCGCTCCCCGGACCGGCCAGGATGTAGGCGTTCAGGTCGAGGCCCGTCAGCCCCGGCGCATGGCCGTCGATGGGCCTCGTCCCGGCCGCCACGAGCTTGGCCAGGACCTGCGGGTCCTGAAACAGCACGCCGGGATAATTCATCATTTCAGCAAGCCCAGGCATGCGTTCGGAAAAATCCTCAAGCATCGCCTGAATTTCCTGCGGCGAGATCCTGGCCCCGGCCGTCTCCAGGTGCGTGGCCGGCACGCAGGACGGCATCATGCAGCGGATCTCCATGGGCAGTTTGCAGGTGGTCTCCAGCAGCCAGCGGATGCCGTCGAGCCCCAGCACGTTGGCCAGCTCGTGGGGGTCGCAGACGGTCACGGCCGTGCCGTGGCCCGCCGCCACCCGGGCGAAGCGCACGGGGTCGAGCAGGGTCGATTCGATATGGATATGCCCTTCCACCAACCCCGGACAGAGGAATCGCCCTTCGGCGTCCAGGGTTTCCGCGGCCTCGTAGTCGCCTATGCCGAGGAACACGCCGTCCTTGACGCCTATGCTTGCGGGGTGGATTTCGCCGGACAGGACGTTGACCAGCATGCATCCGCGTATGAGAAGGTCCGCCGGAGCTTCTCCCCTGGCGGCGGGAATGAGTCGTTTCAAGGACATGGCGTCACCTCGCGTCTGTATGTGGTGGTCAGGGACGGGTTTTCCAGCGGCGGTGCATCCAGAACCACTGTTCAGGATACATGCGGACCATACGCTCCACGGCGTCGGTGTAAAAGCGGCAGATGCTCTCGATGCGCTCCGCCCTGCTTCCCGTCAGTCCGGCGGTGTCCAGGCAGGGCAAGGTCACGAAGCGGAAGCGCCCCTCGGGCAGGCGAAGCAGGAAGCAGGGCCAGACCTCGGCCTTGGCCCGCAGGGCCAGGATGGCCGGCCCCTTGTTGACGGCCGCGACCTCGCCCAGAAACGGCAGGAACTGGGCTTCGGCGCGCTTGCAGTTGTGGTCCACCAGGAAGGCGCTCATGCCCCCGGCGCGCAGATGACCCAGGGTCTCGGTGGCGGCGTCCCGGTGGGGGAGAATGCGGATGCCCGGTTGGGAGCGCATGTGCATGATCATCCGGCCCAGCTCCTCGTCCTTGGGCAGGCGCACCACCACATGGCAGTCGCTGCGCGAGGAGAAGGCGCCGATGAGGCCGACCAGCAGCTCCCACGAGCCCAGATGGGCCGTCGTGGCCACTACGGGCCTCAGGGTGGAGGACATGCGGGCGAAGAGCTCGGGATTCTCGAACTCGACCCGGTCGCGCAGGAACCGCGGGTCCACCTGGCGGGTGTGGAAAATCTCCAGAAAAGAGCACGCGCTGTGCCGGAAGCTCTCCCGGGCCAGTTCCCTGGCCCGGCCCTCGTCCACGCCAAGCCGCTCCCGGACGCAGGTCGTGGTTTCCCGCCTCCGGGCGGGCAGCGCGGCCCACATGAGGCTGCCCAGTCCCCTGCCCAAAGCCTGCAGACGCTTCAGGGACAGAGCCGCCCCGAGGGGAAGAAAGGCGTTGTAACACACATCCCGCATCAGCGGCCTCCAAGTTCGTTCATGATCGTCTCCAGGGCCTCGCATTGCCGTTGCAGTTTCTCGGGGTCCCGGGTGCAGTCCGGCAGGTCCACAGGGTCGCCGTAGGTGATGACGCAGCGCGAAAAGGGCCAGGGCAGCTGAAACTTGTCCCAGGCCTTGTGAAAGACCGTGGCCCGCTCCATGACCGCGCGCACGGGCACCACGGGCGATCCGGCCAGGTTGGCCAGGAACACGGCGCCGGGCTTGACCTTGTGGCGCGGGCCGCGCGGGCCGTCCACGGTGAAGATGACCCCGAGGTCATGGGTCTCCATGAAACGCTTGGCCGCGATGAGGGCGCGCACCCCACCCCGCGAACTGGAGCCGCGCACGGTGCGATAGCCGAGCCCCTCCAGCACCGCGGCCAGGATCTCTCCGTCCTTGCTCTGGCTGACCAC
>DPKT01000086.1:0-1338 GCA_003542385.1 Desulfomicrobium sp. | reverse complement strand
GCCAGGTTGCGCCGCTCCAGCCGCAGGGTCATGGCCCACAGGCGGACCAGGGGAACGAGGATGGCCCCGATGAGCCGCGGCGGAATGGAAAGGCGCACTGCTGTCTCCTGTTTGGAATCGAATCGGATTTGTCGATGGTCGGATGGCCGCTTGATAGATCAAAACGATTTGACCGCTCCGCAACACTGCGTAATGCATCGAAAAAAAACAAGGAGCCCGGCCATGCCCATCATTCTCGATTGCGAAGGCGAACCATGCCCCAACCCCGTGCTGCGTTGCAAGCAGCTTCTGGACTCCCAGTCGCCCCAGGAACTGCAGGTCGTCGTGGACAACGACGCGGCCAAGGAAAATGTCTCCCGATTCCTGGCCAGCAAGGGCATGCGCATCGACGACATGCGCAAGGACGGCGGCCTGTGGACCATCACCGCATCCCGCACGGCAGGAGCTGAAGGCGCCGCAGCGGCCCCCGCAGCCGCAGCGCAGCCTTCGGAACGGGCCTGCCCGGTCTGCGCCCCGAAAATCCTCGTCTTCATCACCCGCGACGTCATCGGCCAGGGCGACGACACCCTGGGCACGCGCCTCATGGGCAACTTCCTGGCCACCCTGCCGGAACTGGGCGACGCCCTGTGGCGCATCGTCCTGGTCAACGGCGGCGTCAGGCTGGCCACGGACGCCAACCCGGCCTCGGAGAACCTGAAAAAACTCGAAGCCGCCGGCGTGTCCATCTTGGTCTGCGGCACCTGCCTCGAATTCTTCAAGCTCATGGACAGCAAGGTCGTGGGCGAGGTAACCAACATGCTCGACGTGGTCACCAGTCAGCACGTGGCCGACAAAATCATAACGCTTTAGGGGACAGTCCCGCCTCCAGCGAGGGGCATGCCTTCGCTTTTCCAGGCCACGATCCCCCCCCGCAGGTCAAAGACGCGCTCGAAGCCCAGTTCGTCGGCCAGTGCCAGTACATCCGAACTGCGGCCCCCGACGTGGCAGTATGTCAAAATGGTCAGACTGCGGTCCAGGACGGCGAAGCGTTCCCTGAAATCGGGGTCGTAATAGTTCATGAGTACGGCCCCCTCAATGTACCCCCTCCTGAATTCCCCCGGCGTACGCACGTCCAGGACGAGGAAATCCCTTGCGCCCCTGTTTCGCTCGATGAGCTCATAGGCCGCGCGCGGCTCCAGCAGGCGATCGTCCGCGCCCCGGCAGGCGGCCAGGAGCGCAAGCACGGCCAGCAGCAGAAAAATTCGAGCCGGGCCCGGCATCGCCATGCTCATGCCACGCGCTCCGGGCAGGCGAAGATGGAGAACCTGTTCTGGCGGGCGAAGCCGATGAGGGTCAGGT
>DPKT01000139.1:353-4179 GCA_003542385.1 Desulfomicrobium sp. | reverse complement strand
GGCCTGTGCACCTCGGTCATGAACGGGAGCATGGTCAAGATCATCGTCTGGTACGACAACGAGGCGGGCTTCACCCATCAGCTGAAGCGCCTGGTCGCGATGGTCGGGGCCAAGCTCTAGGGATTTCGGCATGTTCCGCACAGAAACGCCCGGCCCGCCCGGGCGTTTCCGTTTTTGGGGCGGCTTGCAATTCGGCCCCGCCTTTTCTAGTCTCCCCCTTCCGGCCCACAAATCCCGTTTTCCCCCGAGAGCACCATGAGCGGTTTCACCCACCTGCATTGCCATTCCGAGTACAGCCTCCTGGACGGCGCCATCCGCCTGAAGGATCTGTGCGCCCGGGCCGTTGATTTCGGTTTTTCCTCGGCCGCCATCACCGACCATGGCAACCTCTTCGGGTCCGTGCCGTTCTATCTCGAAGCCAAGAAGCACGGCATCAAGCCCATCATCGGCAGCGAGGTCTACATCGCCGACGACATGACCGACCGGGAGAACAAGAAGCGCTTCCACCTGGTCCTGCTGGCCCAGAACCTCGTAGGCTATCACAACCTGGTCAAGATCGTGTCCGCCGGATTCCTGGACGGGTTCTACTACAAGCCGCGCGTGGACAAGAAACTCCTGCGCGCCCACAGCGAGGGGATCGTCTGCCTCTCGGCCTGCCTGCAGGGCGAGGTGCCCTACGCCCTGCGCCACAACACCTTCGACAAGGCGCTGCTGGTGGCCCGGGAGTACATGGACATCTTCCCGGACCGCTTCTTCCTCGAGCTGCAGTCCAACGGCCTGAAGGAGCAGGAGGTCGTCAACGACCGGCTCATGGAGCTGGCCAAGGAGACGGGTCTGCCCCTGGTGGCCACCAACGACTGCCACTACCTGGGCAAGGACGACTACGAGGCCCACGACATCCTCCTGTGCGTGGGCACGGGCAAGATCGCCTCGGAGAAGCAGCGCCTCAAGTTCGACACCAACGAGTTCTACTACAAGGCCCCCGAGGAGATGGAGGCCGCCTTCGCCCATTGTCCGGAAGCCATCGAAAACGCCGGGCGCATCGCGGACATGTGCGAGGTGGAGCTCAAGCTCAAGCAGCACTTCTTCCCGGTCTACGACGTGCCCGAGGGATCGAGCCTGGACGAGGAGTTCCGCCGCCTGGCGGTGGAGGGCCTGAAGGAGCGCATCGCGGCGCTGCCCTACGAGGTGGATGAGGACTTCTATCGCGAGCGCCTGGAATTCGAACTGAAGGTCATCATCGAGAAGGGCTTTCCGGCCTATTTTCTGATCGTCCAGGACTTCATCAACTGGGCCAAGTCCCAAGGCATCCCGGTTGGCCCGGGGCGCGGCTCGGCCGCCGGGTCCCTGGTCTCCTACGCCCTGAAGATCACGGACCTCGACCCCATCCGCTACGCGCTGTTCTTCGAGCGCTTCCTGAACGTGGAGCGCGCGTCCCTGCCCGATATCGACGTGGACTTCTGCTACAACCGGCGCGACGAGGTCATCAAGTACGTGACCCGCAAGTACGGCGCCGACCATGTGGCCCAGATCGTGGCCTTCGGGACCATGAAGGCCAAGGGCGCCATCCGCGACGTGGCCCGGGCCCTGGACGTGAGCCTCAAGGACGCCGACCGCATCGCCAAGCTCATCCCCGAAGACCTGAAGATGACCCTGGCCAAGGCCCTGGACGAAGAGCCGGACCTGCGGGCGCTCATCGACAGCGAGCCGCAGTTCCGCAAGCTCTACGACGTGGCCCGCCGCCTGGAGGGCATGGCCCGACACTCGTCCATCCACGCCGCCGGCATCGTCATCTCCCAGAAGCCCATGGTCGAGTACCTGCCGCTGCACAAGGGCAAGAACGGCGAAATCGTCACCCAGCTGGACATGAAGAAGGTCGAGCTCATCGGCCTCATCAAGTTCGACTTCCTGGGCCTCAAGACCCTGACCGTCATCGACGACGCCCTGAAGCTCATCCGCAAGAACGGAAAGCCCGTGCCGATTCTGGAGAAGCTTCCCCTGGACGACCCCCAGACCTACGAGCTCCTGTGCCGCGGCGAGACCGACGGCGTGTTCCAGCTGGAATCCGACGGCATGAGGCGCGTCCTGCGGGGCCTGAAACCCTCCTGCTTCGAGGACATCATCGCGCTCCTGGCCCTGTACCGTCCGGGGCCGCTGGAATCCGGCATGGTCGACGACTTCATCGGCCGCAAGCACGGCCTGCGCAAGGTCGAGTACGAGTACCCGGAGCTGGCCCCCGTGGTGCACCCCATCCTTGAGGACACCTACGGCGTCATCCTCTACCAGGAACAGGTCATGAAGATCGCCTCGGACCTGGCCAAGTACTCACTCGGCGAGGGCGACAACCTGCGCCGGGCCATGGGCAAGAAGGACCCGGCCGAGATGGCCAAGCAGCGGGTGCGCTTCCTGGACGGCGCGCGCGAGAATAACATTTCCCAGGAGGCGGCCGAGTACATCTTCGACCTGATGGAGAAGTTCGCGGGCTACGGCTTCAACAAGTCCCACAGCGCGGCCTACGCCGTCATCTCCTACCAGACGGCCTACGTGAAGGCCCACTACCCGGCCGAGTTCATGGCCGCCATCATCACCTCGGAAGTCTCCAACTCCGACAAGATCCTGGCCCACGTCAGCGCCTGCCGGGACATGAGCATCGAGGTGTTGCCGCCCGACGTGAACAGGAGCTTCAACGAGTTCACCGTCGAGGGCGAGTCCATCCGCTACGGCCTGTCGGGCATCAAGGGCGTGGGCGAGGGGGCCGTGGAGTCCATCGTCGAGGAGCGGGAGAAGGGCGGGAATTTCACCAGCCTGCTCGATTTCTGCCAGCGCGTGAACCTGCGCAAGGTCAACAAGAAGGTCCTTGAGTCCTTGATCAAGTCCGGCGCCATGGACGCTTTCGGCTGCTCGCGCCGGGCCCTGCTGGAGGGCCTCGACAAGGTCCAGGCCATGGCCCAGAAGCGGGCCAAGCGCAAAACCTCGGGGCAACTCTCGTTCATGGGCCTGGTGGAGGAGAACACCTGCAACCTGACGGGGCTGGGCATCGAGGGCGACGAGGCGGAGCTGTCCGAATACGGGGACGACGAGAAGTGCCGCATGGAGAAGGAGGCTTTCGGCTTCTTTCTCATCGGCCACCCTCTGCAGCCTTTCCGCCAGGAAATCCGCCGTCTCGGGTACACGTCGCTGGCGCAGTGCGTGGACCTGCCCGAGAAGACGCCGGTGCAGGTGCCGGTGCTGGTCACGTCCGTCAAGACCATCATCACCAAGAAGGGCGACCGCATGGCCTTCTGCGGCATCGAGGACCTGGGCGGCTCGGGCGAGGCCATCGTCTTCGCCGAGCCGTACGCGGCCAGCCGCGACCTCCTGGCCTCGGAGGAGCCCCTGCTCATGACCGGCACCGTGGCCAAGCGGGAGGTTTCGGGCGGCGAGGAGGGCGAGGAGGGGCCCAAGAAGGCCAAGGTCCTGGCCGAGTCCTTCAAGCTCCTGTCGGAGGTGGTGGGCTCGGGCTCCGAGCCGGTGGTGCTCCTGGTGCGTGCCAACGGCCACGAACCGGACTGGGCGGGGCTCGGCGACATCGTGCAGCGCTACCCCGGCCAGGCCCCGGTGCAGGTCGATCTGGTGCGCGAGGACTACGTGTGCCGTCTGCAGTTCGGGCCCGACTTCATGGTCGCGCCGTGTCCGGACTTTTGGCGGGAATTCGAACTGTGGCGACAGGCCTGAAGGAGATGAACATGGGCAAGGGACAATGGCGGCTGCGCGTCAGCGGCGATTTCAGTTCGTCGCACCAGCTGCGGCATTACGAGGGCAAGTGCGAGAACATGCACGGCCACAA
>DPKT01000139.1:0-259 GCA_003542385.1 Desulfomicrobium sp. | reverse complement strand
TGGACCACCGGCACCTGAACGAGCTGCCCGCCTTCGCGGACCACAACCCGTCCTCGGAGCTGCTGGCGCAGTACGTCTACCGCCGCATGAAGGACCTGCTGGCCGCGCACCCCGTGCGCCTGGAGCAGGTCATGGTTTCGGAAAAGGCCAGTTCCCGCGCCTACTACTCCGAAGGAACGGACTGATGCGCGCGGTCCTGCAGCGGGTGCGCAGCGCCAGGGTCACGGTGGGCGGGCGCGTGACTGGCGAGATCGGCCCG
>DPKT01000104.1 GCA_003542385.1 Desulfomicrobium sp. | reverse complement strand
CCGCCATGAACGAACTACTGTCAGGCTTCCAGACGGGTGCATTCTTGGGATCCTTCAGCTTTGAACCCATGATGCCAGGCACGAAGATGACGGCGATGGTGTCGCGCCGGACCTGGATGATGTTGTCCCGGCATGCCTCACATTCCGTGCAAATCGGTTCCTTGAGCATTTCCCGCGGGGTCTTTCTGTGCCGGAGGGGATCATCGTAGGGGATTTTAGGTTTGTCGTTATGTATCATCTTCCTCCTTTCATCTTGGCGTTCCATGCCTGGATTGATGTGAAATTATCAATGGCTGCATCCCAGATGCGCAGGGCCTCGTCCTGAGCAGCGGCGTTGCAGCTCATCTCCAGGTAGATCGCAGGTCTTTGTGGGTTTTTGGCTTCTACTTCAATGGCCCACTGGGCATAGAGAGTCGATCGATATTCACCGCATTCGTATGCGGAGAGGATATAGACTTCCTCCAGACCAGGCATTCCCTCAAAGGGGCGTTGGCGTGAACGCAGGAGTTTGAGATCAATGTTATTCCCATCGAGTATTTTTCGAATCGAAGTGATCGATTTGGCTGGTTCATCCGGAGTAGCGATCATGTACGCCCTGAGACGCAGCGATATTTGCGGTGTGGTTTCTTTGGCGGGTAAGATTGCTGAAGCTCTGACGTCCTCATCCCGCGTCTTCAATCCCTGCACCCACCCCCTCCCCGTCCAGAACAAGTCAGCCGGGTGATCTGACCTGTCCGTGTGGTAGTGCCTGAAAAAGTCAAGGGTCGTCCCTTTCAAGTCGCCCAGGCATTCCTTGCCGATCTCATAGACGGCCTCCTCCTTGATGCGCAGGATCCAGTCCGGCATGGCCACAAACGTGTCGATCCAGTGCGCGCCGTTCTGGGCCGAGTAGCAGAGCAGGACGGCCGGGTGGCCGAAGTGTTCGCTGACGTCCTCCTGGACGAACCCGCCGCGGACGACGGGCGTGTTCTTGTACACGTCGTAGTGCTTTCTGCCCTCGTCACGGACCGGTTCCCACATGTCCCGGAACTGTTTTGCGCGGTCCCCGCGGCCCCAGTCCGTTTCCTCGATGGTCATGTGGTTGATCTTGATGCTCCTGCCCTGGAACTCCAAACCCTGGGGCACGGGGAAGAGGAAGCGTCCCACGGGGTAGAGGGTCACGGGCAGGGGGGGCTGGCTTGTTGTGGTGTGCTGCATGGTTTTGCAACCTCCGGCGAGAAGAAGTGTCAGGATGGCAAGGGCGCACAGCGCGCAGCGCTGCGCACGCGAGATGGGGTTTCCGCTGACGGCGTGGCCGCTGCGGGGGGCTGTTTGGCCTCGGGTCATGGCCGGCCGCCTTTTTTGCCCTGTAGAATGGCGATGTAGTCGAGGTCGTCCGTTTGGTGCACCGTCGTGGTCTGGGCGAAGGTGTAGTCGCGCCAGGGGTAGCCCTCGGTCGTGGCCTGCGGGTCGTCCTCGGGGCCCAGCCAGACCACGGTCTGGAACAGGCCCAGTTCCTGCCGGTCGCCATCGGCCGCGACGCTGAAGGCATGCTTCACCAATCCGGGCAGGGGTACCGGTTGTTCGCTGCCCTGTGTCTCCAGCGCAAAGCCGATTCGTTTCACCTTGGGGCAGCCAATGAGCATTCCTGGGTCAGACATGGGTGTCTCCGGGGGTGTAGACGTTGCGCATGGCGGCCACGGCCGCGTCCTCTTCGAGCGGTGTGCGGACAAGGGGGGAAAGGGCCGGCATGGCCTGTGCGTCGGGGAAGCCCTCGCCGTGATGCAGGCAGCAGCGGACAAAGAGTTCCAGGGCCTCAACCCCCCACAGTCCCAGGGCCAGCCCGCGGTTCACGTGGCGGGCGACAAAGGCCGAGAGGGCCTCGTTCGGCGGCAGGGGCAAGCCGCGTTCCATTTTTTCATTGAACAGGGACTCGGTGATGTTCCTGGCGACGATCCCGGGCCGCTTGTCGTGGAAAAGACGGTCGTGGCGGTCGGTGAAGGCGTACCAGGGGCTGGGCAGGGCCGGTCGCGGCCGATGTGCTTCCGTCATGAACGCGTCCCCGTCCCTGTCGATGCAGATCCACTCGTCCCCTTCGTCCTGGGTCAGGATGCGGTGGACCGGCCCCAGCAGCATGGCGATGTCTTCGGGGATGCCTTGACAGATACGGGTCAGGGGGCGGCCGTCCCAGAAACGGAAGACGACCTTCTCCCCGTCCCGCTTGGCGAGGACCAGGCTGCGCAGATGGGCGAGCATTTCGTCGACGGGAGCGTCCGAGGCGAGATAGAGCCCCCATCCGGGCGGGTTGACGCCACTGATCCAGCGCTCCATGGGAGAGTCCCGGGAAAGGGAAGCGAGCCAAGGCGAGACCTCGCTGGACTCCTCCGTGCGGTGTCCAGAAACAGGATGGTTTTTTCCGCGTCGGGTTCATGCTCGTACAACCGGGCCAGGGCCTCCTTGCTGCAGCCGGGGTCCAGCAGCAGCCAGATCGTACATCCTTTGCCCCGGGCTTCCCGCAGCAGTTCGTCCGGATTGCCGACACGCCGAAGCGTACCGCAGGAATTCAAGACCTCCATCGATTCAGCCTCCCGCGTTGCAATGTCCTGCCCCCGGCCGGGGGCGCCAATCGTCACTTGGGGGGAGACAGTATAACGGGAGGTCCGTGAGTGATATCGGGCGATTTGAGTATTATGGAGGACGGAATTGCGTAGAATGTGCCGCGTCGGCGTAATGACCTGGAGTTGCCGGAGTGTTGCCAGGAGGGCGGCATATGGCGTGGCAGGTTTCTCGTCCGCTTCACCGAAGACGGATCAGGATTTCTTGCCTGCGACGCCGTTTCGATACAAGGGATGAACATCGGCATGAAGACGAGGTTCTGATCCCGGAGGATGACATGCGGCGGGCGGTGAACGGCAGAGGGGTTCTGAAGGCGTTCCTGGTCATGAGCGTCCTGATCATTGTTTTTGTCATCAGTTTCGCGCTCATTTTCCACAGGGGCGGCGAACACGTCAGTGCTTTCTGCTCCCGTGTTTCGTCGGGCATCACGCTCGTCGAACTGGCGGCGATGGCCGAGGAGGAGGGCGTTGAACTGAAACTGCCGGGGCATCGCCGGGAGGACGGCATGTTTCTGGTCCGGGCGCATTCACGCGCTTCCTTTGGGCGGCACACGTGCCTAGTGGTTCATGATGGGGAGCGTGTGGTCGGTGCGCAGTTCGAGGTCGCCGACTAGGTGTTTCTTCTTCCAGGATTTTTCCGGCAACCTCAGCAGGTCTGGTGCATATATACGCCACTCTGAAAATAATCCGTGGGATACTGATTCTGCTGAGTCTCCCCGGTATATTGGTCACTCTCTACGCAGGGGCGGCTGTTGTGAGGCTGCTGAAGGATGAGTTTTTCCCAGATCCGGCGAATATCGCTCACGGCATGGCGATGGCGCATGCATTCATCCCGATGATTGTGTGGACCATTCTTGGAATTCTCTATCTTTGCCTGATTTGGGCTCTGCTGGTTGTCGTGAAAAGAGTCGGCAGAAGACAGAAGCAACAGATCAGATTTCCTTGATAAGGCCGGAACAGGGGGTGAGATGCAAGGAAACGAATAAATCCAGGGCGCGCGGTGTATTGGGCATACTTACTGGTCAATCCATCGGTTTTGGGTCTCAGAGACCCAGGCAGATTCAATGTGATGTCATCGCTGTCGTGACCACCCCTTACCCTACGAGCAGCCGCGCCAGTTCCAGGGCGTCCACGGGCCAGAGGACCTCGGGTCTGGGATGGACGACGCCCGGGCGGCGCTGCGGCCTGCAATTCAGGACCTTTTCCCTCCATTGCGACGGGATAGCCTCCAGCCCGTGGACTGCGCCCAGGAGGGCGCCGCAGATGGCCGCGTTGGTGTCCGTGTCGCCGCCGCGCATGACCGTGTCGATGACGCCTTCTTCCAGGCAGGGCGCGTGCAGGAGCTGCCAGATGGCGTTCCGCAGGGCGATGAGGACCCAGCCCTGGTGGCGCTGGTAGTCGGCGGGCGGGGCGATGGCGGCGTCCAAGAGCGCGCCTCGCAGGGCCGGTTCGACGTCCAGATGCTCGGCCCACAGGAGCATGCCCGCGTAGAGCGTTGCCGTTGAGCAGCCTGTGCGGACGGCCCGGGCCAGGGCCATGGCGAAGAGGGCGCTGGCCTGGCTGCAGACGGGGTGAGGG
>DPKT01000237.1:491-3422 GCA_003542385.1 Desulfomicrobium sp. | reverse complement strand
CCAGCACCGCCCCGTTGCGCTTGAACCCGCTGGCCAGGAAGCGGCGGACCGGCCCCGAGCCTTCGAGGGCGACCTTGCGCGCCGCCTGTTCGGCAGTCAGGCCGCGGTCGCGCTCGTCGCGGCGCAGGCGGAAATACTCGCGGAACATGTCCTCGACCTGGGCGTAGGATTCGGCCTCCAGCTGATCGAGGTCCGAACTGCTTATCCCGAGCCCGTCCGTGGGCACGGCCTCGATGGCCGCCTGCAGGGGCGCCGGATCGGCCAGACGGGCGCAGAGCATGCGCGCCAGGTCGTACTCGGAGGATTTGGGGATGAGCTGGATGGGGCTCACGTCCCCCACGTCGCCGTGCAGGGTCCAGAAGCCGGTCAGCAGTTCGTCAAGCTGATCCGTGGAGAGGACGCAGCCGCCGTGAAGCTGGGCCACGTGGTACAGGAAGAGCATGCGGGTGCGGGCCTTGAGGTTGCCCTCGGCCACGGGCGTGGTTTCCGGGTAGATGCCCGCGAAGGTAGCGGAAATCTTCCGGTAGAGCTCCGTGAAGTCATGCTTGTGGGTGAGAGACACGCTAGCGGGCGCCATGGCGTAGGCTTCGGCCACGCGCGTCCCGCGCTCGATCTCGGCCGGGGTGTTGGAGGCGATGGGCAGACAGAACCCCAGATAGGGAATGCGTCTGGAATGCAGCAGGGCCGCCAGGAAGGACGAATCGATCCCCCCCGAGAGGCCCATGACGTAGAGCTTGCGGCCCGATGTCCGCAGATAGTCCTGCAGAAAATCGCCCAAGGCGTCCAGGAGCCCCTCGGAGGCCTTGACCTCCAGAAGCTCCAGCCAAAGATCGAAATCGTCGTCGCAGGGACATTCCATGCGGGGCAAAGCGGCCATGCCTCCTCCCTATGAGTTCATCATGTCCAGGAAATCCTTGTTGCTCTTGGTGCCGCGCATCTTGTCCAGCAGGAAATCCATGGTGTCCACGGAGTTCATGGGGCCCATGATGCGGCGCAGGATCCAGACCTTGTTCAGGATGTCGGGTTCGAGAAGCAGCTCTTCCTTGCGGGTGCCGGAACGGTTCAGGTCGATGGCCGGGAAGACGCGCTTGTCCGCCAGGTGACGGTCGAGATAGATGTCGCAGTTGCCCGTGCCCTTGAACTCCTCGAAGATGACCTCGTCCATGCGCGATCCCGTGTCGACCAGGGCCGTGGAGATGATGGTCAGGCTGCCGCCCTCCTCGATGTTGCGGGCCGCGCCGAAGAAGCGCTTGGGCCGCTGCAGGGCGTTGGCGTCCAGGCCGCCCGACAGCACGCGCCCGGAGGACGGGGTCGTGGCGTTGTAGGCCCGGCCGAGGCGAGTGATGGAGTCGAGTAGGATAACCACGTCGACCTTGCGCTCGACCAGCCGCTTGGCCTTCTCCAGGACCATCTCGGCCACCTGCACGTGACGGGTCGGCGGCTCGTCGAAGGTCGAACTGATGACCTCCGCCTTGACCGTGCGCTCCATGTCCGTGACTTCCTCGGGACGCTCGTCGATCAGGAGGACGATGAGGTAGGCGTCGGGGTGGTTGACGCTTATGGAATTGGCGATGGCCTGCATGAGCATGGTCTTGCCGGTGCGCGGCGGGGCCACGATGAGGGCGCGCTGGCCCTTGCCGATGGGGGTCATGAGGTCGACGATGCGGGTCGAGTAGTTCTTGTCGCCGTTCTCCAGGCGGAACTGCTCGTCAGGGTAGATGGGCGTGAGGTTGTCGAAGAGGACGATGCGCTTGGCCTCCTCGGGCTCGCGGAAGCAGATCTCCTTGACCCGCAGCAGCGCGAAGTAGCGTTCGCCCTCCTTGGGCGGCCTGATCTGGCCGGAGACGACGTCGCCAGTGCGCAGCGCGAAGCGCCGGATCTGGGAGGGCGAGACGTAGATGTCGTCCGGACCGGGCATGTAGCTGGACGTGGGCGAACGCAGAAAACCGAATCCGTCGGGCAGGATCTCCAGGACACCCTCGCCGAATATGGACCCGTTCTGGGAAGCGCAGGCCTGGAGTAGCGCGAAGATGAGCTCCTGCTTGCGCAGGCCGCTCACGTTCTCGATCTGATACTCCGCGGCGATATCCATGAGTTCGGCCATGGATTTGGTTTTCAACTCGGAAAGATTCATAACGAAACCTCGTAACAATGAAATGGCTTATGCCTGTGACCGTAGGAGATAAGGAACAGACCAAAAGGTCGAAAATTATGTATTGTGAATTTCGAAAAATGATGGGTCAGAAAAGTGCTCTGGTATGAATATAAAAAACCCTTTCAGGAGATCGCACGGACAATATGTGTTTCTGCTTGAGGACTTGTAGTGTCTGGCAGGGATGGAACAACGGAATATCTGAATGAATCGAAAAAAACAAGAGCCCAGGGGCGGTTAATCGCCCTCGGCTTCATCTTCTTCTGCCTTGGCCTGGAGAATGTCGGCGAACAGGGCCTCGATGGACTTCTTGACCTCGGCCTGTTCCTGCTGCAGGGCAAAGGAGAGTTCCAGGGAAATGAGGCCCATGGCCTGTTCGAGGAGCCTGCGCTCGCCGAAGGACAGTTCCTTGTCCTTGCCGATGAGGATGAGCTCCTTGAGGACGTAGGCCACATCCTTCAGGTTGCTGCTCTTGAGCTTCTCGGAATACTCCCGGTAGCGGCGGTTCCAGTTCTGGCCGGAATAGCCCGTGAAATCGGAGCGGTCCTGCAGGTACTCGCGGATCTCCTCGGCCTGTGCAGAGGTGTAGACGCCGCGCAGCCCGACATTCTTGGCATTGCGCACGGGGACCATCAGCGTGACGTTATTGCTCAGAATACGCACGATGATGAGTTCCGTGGCGACGCCCCCGATCTCCTGGGTCTCAATCCTTTCGACCTTACCGACCCCCTGCGCGGGATAGACGACAAGTTCATCAACTGAAAACACAAGCGACCTCC
>DPKT01000237.1:287-430 GCA_003542385.1 Desulfomicrobium sp. | reverse complement strand
CGCGCCGTCGCGGCGTCCAGGCCTTCGCCGCAATACTGCAGAACCGCCGTCACGGCGGCATCGAGAACCTGGCCTACCTGCTCCCACTCGGCGGGAAGAAATCCCTTCAGCACATAGTCGGCCATGGCCTCCGGGCCTTCGGG
>DPKT01000237.1:0-266 GCA_003542385.1 Desulfomicrobium sp. | reverse complement strand
GCGGCCACGGACTTGAGGCCGTTATGCCCGGCAAGCCCGCCCGAGAACTTGAAGCGCGCCGTGCCCAGGGGCAGATCCAGCTCGTCGTGCAGGACCAGGACGCGTTCCGGTGCGATGCCGTTCTTGCGGCAGATCTCGCCCACCGACTGGCCGCTCAGGTTCATGAAGGTCTGCGGCTTGACCACCAGCCAGCGTCTGGCCCCGTAATTCTCGCTCACGTCCCACACTTCGGCCTTGGCGCGCACGCCCCTGGCCTCGCACGACGC
>DPKT01000316.1 GCA_003542385.1 Desulfomicrobium sp. | reverse complement strand
CTGGGAAGCGCTGCTGGCGAAGGCCCGCATTCCCTGGACCCGCCGCAGCGCCCTGACGGGCCCGGCCGCGCCCGGAGTCGTGCTCTGGGACGCCTTCGGGGAGCTCGGACAGGCTTACGCCCTGGCCCGGCGCGCCTTTGTCGGCGGCAGCCTGGCCCGGCTCGGCGGCCAGAATTTCCTGGAGCCCCTGGCCCAGGGCGTACAGCCCTGCGTCGGCCCCCACACCCGCAATTTCGACTGGGTTGGCGACGAAATCTTCGACGAGCTGGTTTTCCGCAGCCCGGACACGGCCGAACTAACCCGCTTCCTGCTCGAACCCGCCCCCCCCAGGGACACGGTCCGGGCCAAAGCCCTGGACTACGTGCGCGCGCGCCAGGGCGCCTCGGCCGCGTCCGCCGCTCTCGTCGCGCCATTTCTTTCACGGAGGGACCATGACTGACGTCTACGCCATCATCCCGGCCAGATACGAAAGCTCACGCTTTCTGGGCAAGCCCCTGGCCCTCATCCACGGCAAACCCATGTTCTGGCACGTCATGCACCGCGCGTCCCTCTGCCCGCTGGTGGGGAACGTGGCCCTGGCCACGGACGACGAGCGCATTTTGAGGGCCGCCCAGGACCTCGGCATGAAGGCCCTCATGACCGGCCGCGACCACGCCAGCGGCACGGACCGCGTGCTGGAGGCGGCCCGAATGCTCGGCGCGTCGCCGGACAGCGTCGTCGTCAACGTCCAGGGCGACGAGCCGGCCCTGAACCCCGAGATGCTGACCGAGCTGATCCGGCCCTTCGAGGACCCGGCGGTGCAGGTCACCACCCTCGGGCACGTCATCGACGCCGAGGCGGCCCAGTCTCCGGACCGGGTCAAGATCGTACGCGCGGCCGACGGCCGGGCCCTCTACTTTTCGCGCGCGCCCGTGCCCTTCGGCCGCGACAACCCACCGGAATATCTGGGCCACATCGGGCTGTACGGGCTGCGCATGCGCATCCTTGAAAAATTCAGCGCTTTGGGCGAGAGTCCGCTGGAGCGGCTGGAAAAGCTGGAACAGCTCCGCCTGCTCGAAGCCGGCATCCCCATCCATGTGGCCCTCACGCGGCACGCAAGCCACGGCGTGGACCGCCCCGAAGATCTGCAAACAGTCAGCGCACTCATGCGAGGAGAAGAGTATATATGAAAGCGATTCTGGCCCTTGAGGACGGCACCTGGTTCGCCGGGCAGTCCTTCACCGGCCCCGGCGAGGCCGGCGGCGAAGTCATCTTCAACACCGGCATGTCCGGCTACCAGGAAATCCTGACGGACCCGTCCTACTACGGGCAGATGGTCTGCATGACCTACCCGCTCATCGGCAACTACGGCGTGAACCTGGAGGACGTGGAGTCCTCGCGCATCCACTGCCCGGCCTTCATCGTCAAGGAGTGCTGCAAGAAGCCGTCGAACTGGCGCGCCACCGAGAGCCTGCCGGACTACCTCGTGCGCCACGGCGTCATGGGCCTGGAAGGCATCGACACCCGCGCCCTGACCCGGCACCTGCGCATCAACGGCGCCATGCGCGGCATCATCTCGACCGAGGATCTGACGCCCGAGGAGCTTGTCGCCAAGGCCAAGGCCCTGCCCTCCATGGAAGGCGCCAACCTGGTCGACTTCGTGGCCCCCAAGGAACCCTACTACTGGACCGGCACCGAGCCGACCCCGGCGAAGATGGACGGCGATCTGCCCCTGTGGCCCGAAGGTTCCGAAGGCACCTTGCGCGTGGTCGTGTACGACTACGGCATCAAGTGGAACATCCTGCGCCTGCTGGCCGCCGAAGGTCTGACCATCCTGGCCGTGCCCCCGAAGTTCCCGGTGGCGCTCGTCAAAAAATTGTCCCCCAGCGGCGTCTTCCTCTCCAACGGCCCTGGCGACCCGGCGACCCTCAAGGACGAAATCGCCATCATCAAGGAGCTGTGCGACCTCTTCCCCGTGGGCGGCATCTGCCTCGGCCACCAGCTCCTGGGCATCGCCCTGGGTGGCACGAGCTTCAAGCTGAAGTTCGGGCACCACGGCATCAACCATCCGGTACAGGACGACATAACCCAAAAGATCGAAATTTCTTCACAAAACCACGGTTTTTGCGTAGACATATCTAGTCTCGATTTTCTGGAGCAGACGCATCTCAACCTGAACGATCGGACCCTGGAAGGATTCCGGCACCGGACCAAGCCCATTTTCAGCGTGCAGCACCACCCCGAGGCGGGCCCCGGCCCCCACGACAGCCAGTACTTCTTCGCACGCTTCCGGCGCATGCTGGAGACCGGAAAGGTTCAATAACCCAAGACCGCACACCACGCGCAAGGAGCACCCATGTCGGCAGAGATTCTCAAGGCGAAGAAACAGCTTGGAGAAACCAGCATGCTGCTGAAACAGGGAAAGCTCCTTGCGGCCGTGGCCAACCTGCACGAGGCCGTGGGCTTCATCCTCAAGGCCCAGCTCCTCAAGCACGAACTGCAGGCCTTTACCGAGGCCCTGGACAAAGCGGCCTACGCTCTGGCCAACGACCGCGAACTCAAGAAAATCTACCCCCTGCAGATCAGCTACAAGCCCGGCGAGGAAAAGGAACTTCTTGCCAGCCTCTACGCCCTGCTGGCCTTCCTGCAGGAAAATCTTGCCGAAGAGGCCAACACCCACCTGGCCGCCCTGGCCGAATACCGCCGCAAGCAGCTCGAACTGGCCAGAAAGCACCTGCAGGAAGACGACCCTGCCAAGGCGAAGCAGGTCTGCGACCGCCTCATCGACGCGGCCCGCACGGACACGGAACTCAAGGTCACCGTGGCCGACATGTTCCTGGAATTCGGCAAGTACGACGAGGCCCTCGAATACCTCAAATCCGCCTACGCCGACAATCCGGACTCCGCCCACATCTTCAACAAGCTCGGCATGGTCCTGCGCAAGTCCGGCCGCCTCGAAGAGGCCGAGAAATTCTACATCCAAGCCCTGGAACGCCAGACCAAAGACGAGGCCATCTACTTCAATCTCGGCCGCGTCTACCTCGACCAGAAACGCTGGAAAAACGCCATCGCCGCCGCCGACCGCGCCCTGGCCATCAACGCGGACTTCGCCGAGGCGCGGAAGATGAAGCTGTACGCGACGAAGCAGATGGGGGGATGACCCCACCGCTCCCTTCAGCATCTAACCGTTCCCGAGAAAAGACCTTTTTCGAGTCCCGCGACCATTGGCACGCCTGGTGCTTAATGTTTTCAGACAGCCACAGGCTGCGGAAATTTTGACACCTCTTGCCAGGATGGCGGGAAAGACATGCACTTACGAAAACGCGTCCTCGTCACGGGCGGATCCGGGTTCCTGGGTTCCCACCTCTGCGAACGTCTGCTCCAGGAAGGCTGCGAAGTCATCTGCGTGGACAACTTCTTCACCAGCTCCAAGCAGAACATCGAGCACCTCCTCCCCAACCCCCGCTTCGAAGTCATCCGCCACGACATCACCTTCCCGCTCTACGTAGAGGTGGACGAAATCTACAACCTGGCCTGCCCCGCCTCGCCCATCCACTACCAGTTCGACCCGGTCCAGACGATCAAGACATGCGTGCACGGAGCCATCAACATGCTGGGCCTGGCGAAGAGGCTGCGGATTCCTATCTTCCAGGCTTCAACGTCGGAAGTGTACGGCGACCCGGAAGTGCACCCGCAGCCGGAGTCGTACTGGGGGAATGTGAACCCGGTCGGGTATCGTTCATGCTACGACGAAGGCAAACGCTGCGCGGAATCGCTCTTCTTCGCATATCACAGACAGCATGGTCTTCCCGTGAAAGTGGGCCGCATCTTCAACACCTACGGCCCGCGCATGCACCCCAACGACGGACGGGTGGTCTCGAATTTCATCATGCAGGCCCTGCAGGGCAAGCCCATCACCATTTACGGGGATGGCTCGCAAACGAGGTCGTTCTGTTATGTGGATGAACTGGTGGATCTGATGATCCGGTTCATGCGGAACGATCATGTGTTCTGCGGGCCACTCAATATGGGGAATCCAGGTGAGTTCACGATTCTGGAACTGGCCCAGCATGTAATAGAACTGACCGGAAGCTCCTCGGATATCTCTTTTGAAACCATGCCTAACGACGATCCCCGGCAACGCAAGCCTGACATAACCGTCGCCCAGATGCGGTACGGATGGGAACCGCAGGTTCGATTGAGTGAAGGGCTGGTGCTGACGGTCAAGTATTTTGAAGAACTGCTGATCTCTGGCAAGCTGTGGGAAAGATGAAGTAATCACCCGACCTTCGGGATTAGCTTCTAGTGGCAAACAATATTTTTTCATTGAAAAATGATCGAAATCTGCACCAGACTACGCATTCCGTCACAAAAACCTCAAACAGAGGGAGAGCGGCTTGATTCTAATCTTGAGAAAGTGTTTTCATTGTTATTTTCAAGATAATGCCCAAGATTTCACAAAGCATTTTGATATGAGTTCAGTCTTAAATTTTTTAAAAAACAATGAAACAGCAGGTAAGTGATCCAAATGGCAGCAATCCTGCGCTTACCGATGCGTGGAAAAGATGTATCAGTCATGTCCTTAGCCGCATAAACATTGAAACGTTGACGTCGATGTTTTGATCAAACACGTTACCTCTAGTTCCTGATGCAGCTTGACCGCGCAAGAGATACACAAATATTACCTTGCGTGCATTAAGCACAAATGATTTCATCACCTATGAACATACCGCCAAGACACAACACGCGTTTAGCTTTGCAGATAAATAGAGACATGCCGCAACACATTGATGGCAAGTAGACATTGAGATATAGCTATCCTAAGCAAAAATTTAGTCTTAATGTTGAATTTCAGCGCATACTCAGTCACAAACTCCACAATTGAGGCAATTTTGGCGAAACGCACCAGACATCGCTCACGTTAAATATATACTAAATATCAGGTTTTAGAACTACATAAGACTATATTTAGCTTCTTACACAATAAATTTGCTTTAAATTGTATTAGTAAAAAATAATTTTAAAATCAAAAATTGAAAAGCTAAAAAATTTAAATTGGAGACATGAATGATAAATCACAGAATAACTTGGTACGATACAAGAAATGGTTCTTCGTCGTTTGATGTG
>DPKT01000171.1 GCA_003542385.1 Desulfomicrobium sp. | reverse complement strand
GCCAGGGTGTCGGCGCCGCGCACGACGAGCTTGTCGCCCTTGGGATAGATCATGGCCACTCGGCCGCGCACGTACTGCGCCCCGTACTCCTCCATGGCCCGGCGCACGAACTCGTCGTACAGCTTACCGGGGGAGCGGATGTCCATGTAGAAGACGTAGGACTGGGAGTCCGGGATGTGGTCCTTGGTCAGGATGGCCTGCTTGGCCGTGTACATGCAGCAGAAGCCCGAGCAGTACGGACGGTCCACGGACTTGTCGCGCGATCCCACGCACTGGATGAAGACCACGTTCTTGGGCTCCTTGCCGTCCGAGGGGCGCTTGATGTGCCCACCCGTGGGGCCCGATGCCGAAAGAAGGCGCTCGTACTGCAGGGACGTGATGACGTCCTTGTAGCGGCCCTCGCCGTACTGCGGGTACTTGTGCCAGTCGAAGAGGTCGTAGCCGGTGGCCACGACAATGGCGCCCACGTCGACGTTGACCAGTTCGTCCTTCTGCTCGAAGTCGATGCACTTGACCGGGCAGACCTTGGCGCACAGCCCGCACTTGCCCTTGGTCAGCATGAGGCAGGAGGCCGCGTTGATGGCCGCTTTCTTGGGGATGGCCTGGGGGAACGGGATGTTGATGGACGGGGCGTTGCAGAGATTCTCGTTGAAGGGGTCCGGGTGCTTGCGGCTGGGGCACTTCTCGACGCACAGGCCGCAGCCGGTGCATTTGGTCCAGTCGACGTAGGTGGACTTCCTGCGGACGGTGACCTGGAAGTTGCCCACGTAGCCGCCCACGCTCTCGACCTCGGAGCAGGTGTAAAGGGTGATGTTGGGGTGCTGGGCGATGTCGACCATCTTGGGGCCGAGTACGCAGGACGAGCAGTCGACCGTCGGGAAGGTCTTGTCCAGCTTGGCCATCTTGCCGCCGATGCTCTGATCGCGCTCGACCAGGATGACTTCCTGGCCGCCGTCGGCGCAGTCCAGGGCCGCCTGGATGCCGGCCACGCCGCCGCCGATGACGAGCACGCGTTTGACCGTCTCGAAGCGCTTGGCCATGAGGGGCCGGTTGCGACGCAGCTTTTCCACGGCCATGCGCACCAGTTCGGCGGCCTTGCCGGTGTTCAGGTCCTTGGTCTTGCCGATCCAGGAGACGTGCTCGCGGATGTTGGCCATCTCGAACATGTAGCGGTTCAGGCCTGCGCGCTCCACGGCGCGGCGGAAGGTCTGCTCGTGCATGCGCGGGGTGCAGGAGGCCACCACCACGCCGTCGAGGTTCTTGTCCTTGACCGCCTGGATGATGGCGTCCTGGCCCGGTTCGGAGCAGGCGTACATCGTGTCCGTGGAGAAGACCACGTCGGGGTACGTCAGGGCAGTGGCCGCCACGGAGGGACAGTCCACGGTGCCGGCTATGTTGCTGCCGCAATGGCAGATGAAAACACCAATTCGCATCGCGCCCTCCCTACATGGCCTGCTGCGGTTGTTTGATCCTGCCCAGGGCGAGCCTCGGATCCACGCAGAGCTTCTCGAAGCCGAGCTCGGCGCGGTCGATCCCCAGGGCGTAGCCGAGGAGCTGGGTGTAGTAGAAAACCGGGATCCGGAAATTCTCGCGCAGGGCGTCGTTGATCTGCCCCTGCCGCAGGTCCAGGTTCATCTGGCACAGCGGGCAGGCGGTCACGATGGCGTCGGCGCCGACGTCACGGGAGGCGTCCAGAAGCTTGCCCGACAGCGTGGCCACGATGTCCCCGCGGGGAATGCCGTAGGAGGCCCCGCAGCACTCGACCTTCAGGGGGAACGGCACCACCTCGGCTCCCAGGAGCGCCATGAGGTTGTCCATGGCCATGGGGTTCTCGTGGTGGTCGAAGCGCATGACCTCGGGCGGACGGTTCATGATGCAGCCGTAGTAGCAGGCGATCTTGATGCCCGTAAGGGGTTTGACGACCTTGCCCTTGATGAGCTCCGGGTCGACGTTCTCGGCCAGGACCTGCAGCACTGACTGGGTATCCACGGAATTCCTGCACGGCACGTCCAGCAAGGCGTTGACCTTGTCCTTGAACTCCGGGTCGTCCATCTTGTGGGACGCGGTGCGCAGGTTGGTCAGGCAGCTGGGACAGGGGGTTGCGGCCTTGGTCATGCCCATGGTCTCGACCTGGGCCAGGTTGCGGGCCGACAGGGCCGCGGAGAGGACGTGGTTGACGGTGTGGGCCGGCGAGGAACCGCAGCAGCTCCAGTCCGGGATGTCCATCAGTTCCACGTCCAGGGCCTTGCAGACGGCGCGGGTGGACGTGTCGTATTCCAGGGACGTTCCCTGCCCGGAGCACCCCGGATAATACGCGACTTTAAGCATTTTTGCCTCCTTTGCGGAACCGCTCGAAAATGCGCGCCACCTGCTCGCGGCCCTGGATCGGGTGCGGCTTGAACGGCAGCTTGCCGCGCATGAGCACCTGCGGGGCGAGATCGACGTCGGTGAAGACGCGGCCCGAGCGGGTCATGTACGAGGCCATGAGGCCCAGCTCGTAGGCCCGGCCGTGACGCTCCACGGAATCCAGGAACGAGTCGGCGAAAATCTTCACGGCTCGCTCAGTGGCGTAACCCTCTTCGCGGGCCATGTGTCGGCAGACGTCCATGACGCGCGCCACGTCGATCTTGTTCGGACAACGCGTGGTGCAGGACTGGCACGAGCCGCACAGCCAGATGGAACGGCACTTCAGGACAGCATCCTTCTGCCCGGTCTGGACCAGACGCATGATCTGGCTGACCGAGTAGTCGTAGGCGAAGGTGTACGGGCATCCGGCCGTACAGTTGCCGCACTGGTAGCAGTTCTTGACGTTCTGGTGGCTGCGGGCTTCGACCTCGTCAATGAAGCCCTGGTCGGCATCAGCGAGATTAAAGATTTGCATAGGCATACCCAACTTTGCGGTAAGGAACGGCGAGCCGTCCGGTTGAGAGGAAACCCGTCCCGGGAAGGCCGTGTACCGGATGCACCTTTTTGACACACCGCCGACACGGGCGGATGACCCAAAGTGATACACAGTTTCCCCATAACTCCCCAGTTTTCGGGACTTGGGATATCTTTTAAGCAGATTCAATGCCATAGTCCCCGGAACAGGCGCTTGTCCAGCCCCGGCCCTGTTCCGGCAACCCGCTTCGGCTGGCGGGACGGGCCGTTTTCAAGATGGAATCCATTTCAGGGGGCGTGCCGGCCTGGACACGCCCCTGAAATGATGGCGTTGGATGAAATCTACAGCAGGTGCGCCGTCTCGAAGATTCCTTCCGCCAGGGTGGGATGGGCATGGATGGTCTTGGCAAGATCCTTGGCCGTGGCGCCGAGTTGCATGGCCAGGGTCGGTTCGGCGATGATGTCCGAGACGTGCGCGCCGGCCAGGTGCGCGCCGAGCAGCCTGCCGCTGTCGGCATCCACGATAAGCTTGAACACGCCGGCCAGCTCGCCCATGGCCTGGGCCTTGCCCAACTCGCGGAAGTTGCTCTGCGGGCAGGCCACGTTGAAGCCCTGTTCCCGCGCCTGTGCCTCGGTCAGGCCCACCGTGGCCACCTCCGGCGAAGTGAAGACCGCCGCCGGGACCGTGGAGTAGTCCATGGGCTCTGACGCGCCCAGGCAGTTTCTCACCGCCACCATGCCCTCCACCGCCGCCACGTGGGCCAGCATGATCCGCGCCGGGCCCAGCACGTCGCCCACGGCGTAGATGCCGGGC
>DPKT01000268.1:324-4307 GCA_003542385.1 Desulfomicrobium sp. | reverse complement strand
AGGTGATGTCGGCCAGGATGGCCTGCTCCGTGGGCAGCTCGTCCAGCCGGTGCACGGGCATGATGGGGAAGAGGTGGCCGATGGCCCAGGCGTCGGGCAGGGACTGGAACACGCTCATGTTGCAGTAGTAGATGCTGGCCAGGGCCAGGTCCACGTCCTTCAGGGCCGAGGGCGGGTTCTTCATCTCGGGCAGCTTCTCGGCGATGGCGCGGATGACGGCCCAGAAGATGGTGTCGGACAGGGCGCGCTGGCGCAGGCTGCACTGGCCCAGGCGGAAGAGCTGCCGGATCTGGTCGCGGTAGTAGATGGCGTCGTTGTAGCACTCCTGCAGGTTTTTGAGCGACAGGGAGTTGTAGACCTCAAGCAGGTTGTGCACGGCCTCGGGGTCGTCCTCGTCCAGGGTCTTGGGCACCGGGCGCTTCTCCAGAAGGCTCACGTCCAGCACGTTGAAGAGCAACACCGAGTAGTAGGCCACGGTGGCGCGGCCGGACTCGGTGATGATGTGCGGATGGGGCAGTTCGTGCTCGTCCACCGTGGCCATGACGGACTCGACGATGTCCGTGCAGTACTCCTCCAGGGTGTAGTTGCGGCTGCTGGCGTAGTTGGTGTGCGACCCGTCGTAGTCCACGGCCAGGCCGCCGCCCAGGTCGAGAAAGCCCATGGCGCAGCCTTCCTTGGCCAGTTCGGCGTACATGCGCGCTGCCTCGTGCACGGCGGTGCGGATGTCGCGGATGTTGGGGATCTGGGAGCCCAGGTGGAAATGCAGCAACTGCACGCAGTCGAGCATGTCGCGGGAGCGCATGAGGTCCAGCACGTCCACGACCTCGGCCGTGGACAGCCCGAAGATGGACAGGTCGCCGGCCGACTCGGCCCAGTGGCCGCCGGCCTGGGTCGAGACCTTGATGCGCACGCCGATGCGCGGCTTGATGCCGAGGATCCTGGCGCGGTCGAGGATGAGGGGCAGTTCGCTCGGCATCTCCAGGACCAGGAAGCAGAGGAAACCCATCTTGCCGGCGTAGAGGGCCAGGTCGATGTAGTCCTGATCCTTGTAGCCGTTGCAGACCAGGCAGGCCTTGGGGTTCTTCAGGAAGGACAGGGCCGCGATGAGCTCGGCCTTGCTGCCGACCTCGTAGCCGTGGTTGTAGCGGTCGCCGACCTTGGAGATCTCCTCGAAGACCTGCTGCTGCTGGTTGACCTTCACGGGGTAGACACCGCGGAACTCGCCGCCGTACTGCAGGTCCGTGATGGCTTTGGCGAAGGAGTCGTGCAGCAGGGAAATCTGGGCGTCGAGGAGGTTCTCGATGCGCAGCAGCACCGGCAGGCCCAGGCCGCGTTCCTGCAGGCCGCTGATGATGGACGGGATCGGCACGCAGACGTCCTTGCCCGGGAACGGCGTGATGCCCATCTTTCCGTCGGGCGTGATCCTGAAATAGCCGCCGCCCCAGTTGTCCACGCCGTAGAGCTCCGAAGAGCGCTCAACCGTCCATTTTTCGAGAGTCCGAGATCGCATCGATGTCCTCCGCCTTCATACCATAGAATATGCAGGCCACGGCGAGAACCTGGCCAGCGCACCCCTCTAAACGCGAGGGGTCCCGTCGTCAATAAAACTTGTGCGGGCCCGCAATTTCCGCCGCAAACCCGCAAAAAGGTCCTGGCCTTGAGCGCGGGGCTGGGCTATCTGCCTTGTGCCTACATCATCCCCGGGAGTCCCGCATGTCTTTTCTCGAACTGATGGCCGTGGCAGTGGCCCTGGCCATGGACGCCTTTGCCGTGGCCATCGCCGCCGGCGTGGCCCTCAAGGTCGTGACCCGCCGCCAGACCTTCCGCCTGGCCTGGCACTTCGGCCTGTTCCAGGCCGCCATGCCCGTCATCGGCTGGTTCGGCGGCCTGCTGGTGCGCGACTACTTCCTGCGCTTCGGGCACTGGATCGCCTTCGCCCTGCTCCTCTATATCGGAGGACACATGCTCTGGGAAGGTCTGCATCACGACGAGGACGACACGTGTCAGGACCCCACCGTGGGGTCCCGGCTCATCATGCTCTCCGTGGCCACGAGCATCGACGCCCTGGCCGTGGGCTTCACCCTGGCCATGCTCGCGGTGCCCATCTGGTTTCCGGCGGCCGTCATCGGCGTGGTGGCCCTGTGCTTCACGGCCGCCGGCTTGCACCTGGGCATGCTGCTCGGCTGCCAGACCCGCCTCGGACAGCGCGCGGAAGTGCTCGGAGGCGTCGTGCTCCTGGGCATCGGCGCCAAGATCCTGTGGCAGGCCCTGTGAGGCGGACGGGGGCTAGTCCTTCCTGATGTCGTCGAAGTCCTTCCTGATGTCCTTCAGTTCACGCCTGTAGCCCTCGGCGTCGCCGTAGTCCACGAAGCGGTCGTAGCGCGAGTGGGTGCTTTTCGGCAGGCGCGAGTGCCGGATGGGGCACCAGTACTGCTCCGTACGGCCGGCGATCTCGCGCAGGTAGCCCATGAGGCCGTTGAAGTAGCCGCAGTACATGCAGTTGCACTTCTCCACCCAGTTCAGATACTTGAGCTTGTGCCTGTCGATGACGATGTAGTCGCTGCGCCGGACCATGGGGATGCCGTAGACCGGAAAGCAGATCAGCTGATACAGCATGACGAACACATCCAGAAACATCGCCGGGATGAGCGCGAACCAGATGATCGGTATGGTCAGAACCTTGAACACGCCCGATTCGTAGGCGTAGGCCGTCCAGCGGATGAGCAGGGCGCGGTGCGCCTCCTGCACCTCGCGGCTGAAACGGACCTTCTTCTTCTCGACGGTGTAGCGGAACTCCTCCTGCTTGGCGGCCAGTTCCTGACGCAGCTGCTGCTCCAGTTCGTCCATTCTGGAGCGAATTTCCCTGAACGTGTCTCTCATCACATCTCCTTTTTGGTGTGCAGACTGGTCTATACGCTCCGGCTCATCCCCACAACCCGCGAAGCGGGACCTCCCAACCTCCCGTCCATCTAGGCAGGGCGCCTGCGCTCTGGTATGGTTGCATCGCCGCCAACATTTTTCCCAGGAGGCCCGCATGAACGGCTGGACCGCACGGACCATCGACATCGACCTGACCGCCATGACGGTACGCACGCCCCCCCTCGACCGGGAACTGGCCCTCTCCTTTCTCGGGGGACGGGGCCTCAACTCCAAGATTCTCTTCGACCGCGTCCCCCCCGGAATCGACCCCCTCGCCCCGGAAAACGTGTACTGCATCGCCCCCGGCCCCCTGTCCGGGACGATACTGGGCATGACCAGCCGCATGGAGGTCTCCACCCTCTCTCCCTATTCGGGCATCCTGGGCGACGGCAACGCCGGCGAGCGCTTCGCCTCGGTCATGAAACACGCCCGGGCCGACCAGATCATCATCACGGGGCGAGCCAAGGCCCCCTGCTACCTCTTGGTCACGCCGGACTCGGCCGAACTTCTCGACGCCCGCGACCTCTGGGGCAAGGACACCTGGCAGACCACGGACCTGCTCCTGGCCAGACACGGGTCGAAGGCCTCGGTGGCCTGCATCGGCCAGGCCGGGGAAAACCTGGTGCGTTTCGCCTCGACCATCGTCGACAAGTACGCCTCGGCCGCCCGGGGCAGCGGCGCGGTCCTGGGTTCCAAGAACCTCAAGGCCGTGGTGGTCCTGGGCGACCACCGCGTGACACTGGCCGACCCCGAGACGTTCAAGGAACTGGCAAAACTCGACAGGGAATACTTCGCCAAAGACGAATTCCAGCGCAACGTGGCCAGCCGCTACGGCTCGCATCACGGCGTGATCAACTGGCGGCCGGGTTTCCGAAACTACGGGAAGTACCTGGAGCCCGAAGAGATTCCCCGGCAGCTGCGCCCCGAAGCCTGGAAAGAGTTCGAAACCGGCCGCACGGGCTGCGGCAACTGTCCCGTGCGCTGCAAGAACGTCTACGAGATCCCATCGGGCGCGAGAAAGGGCGAGCACGGCGAGGCCCTGGAATACGAGTCCATCTTCTGCA
>DPKT01000268.1:0-315 GCA_003542385.1 Desulfomicrobium sp. | reverse complement strand
CCGTGGCCATCATGGAGATGAGCAATCTCGGCGACATCTACGGGCTCGACGTCATTCCGCTGGGCAACGCCATGGCCCTGGCCAAGGACCTCTTCGCCCGCGGCATCCTGACCCGCGAACGGACCGGCGGCCTGGACCTGTCCTGGGACAACGTCGCCGACCAGGTGGAACTCGTGCACCTCACGGCTCTGCGCGAGGGCTTCGGCAACCTCCTGGCCGAAGGCATGCTGTCCATGGCCAAAATCATCGGGCCCGCGGCCCTGCCATACTGCTACCACGTCAAGGGCCTGAGCCGCGGCCCCTACCCGGCCGGCC
>DPKT01000178.1:477-4483 GCA_003542385.1 Desulfomicrobium sp. | reverse complement strand
GGCCGCGCGGGTTATGCCGTCGCGGCACAGGGGGTCCGTCAGGGGGCTGGCGGTGTGGGAGACGAAGGCTTCCATGCATTGCGTCAGGGCGTCCATGCCCGTCGCTGCTGTCTGCCGGGGCGGAAGGGTCAGGGTCAGTTCGGGGTCGACCACCGCCAGGCGCGGGATCATGCCGGGCGAGCGCAGGCTGACCTTGACGCCGTGTTCCCGCGACAGGAGCACGGCGTTGGCCGTGACCTCGGATCCCGTCCCGGCCGTGGTCGGCGCGGCGATCAGGGGCAGGGGCGCATGTTCGAGGGGCATGCCCCGCCCCACCACTTCGAGATAGTCGAAGATGTCCTGCGTGTTGGTCACCAGGGCGGCCAGGGCCTTGCCGGCGTCCAGGACGCTGCCGCCGCCGACGGCCACGACCACGTCGCACCCCCAAGCCCTGGCCGACAGGGCATTGGCGGCAATGGAGGCGGCTTCAGGCTCCCCGCTTACGGGCATGACGAACACGTCGTCCATGACGCCCGACAGGTCGTCGGCAAGCCAGGCGCAGCCTTCGGGCCGGCTCCCGGTCACCAGCAGGCAGCGTCTCCCCAGGCGGTAGGCCTGCGCCGCTATCTGCAGACGCGTGCCGGGGCCGAAAAGAACGCGGGCAGTGGAGAACGTGAACGCCATGATACCTCCCGTCTGCTTGAAGACGCGACACGACGGTGCCGCCGTGCGGTCGTCTGGAATGCCATGGATTCCCGCCTTCGCGGGAATCCACCGTCCGAACACGCTCCATACCCCGCCCTGCGCATGGCCACAACCCGGACTTTCCCGGCGGGTGCCACGAAAAAAGCCGCGACCTTGCGGAAGCGGCTTTGTTCGCGGTGCGGCGGCATGGCCTAAAGGTTGCGGTACATCTTCGCCCCAGGGGGCACGTCGTCCACGATCCACATGTTCCCGCCGATGACCGCGCCCTCGCCGATGGTGATGCGGCCGAGGATGGTCGCCCCGGAGTAGACCGTCACGTTGTCCTCGACGATGGGGTGGCGGGCGATGCCCTTGACCAGATGGCCGTTCTCGCCCTTGGGGAAGCTCTTGGCCCCCAGGGTCACGCCCTGGTAGAGGCGGACGTTCCGGCCGATGATGCACGTCTCGCCGATGACCGTGCCCGTGCCGTGGTCGATGAAGAAGGACTCGCCGATGGTCGCGCCGGGGTGGATGTCGATGCCCGTGGCCGAATGGGCCATCTCGCTGATGATGCGCGGGATGAGCGGGATGCCGAGCTTGTGCAGTTCGTGGGCGATGCGGTGGTTGGTCACGGCCCGGATGGACGGGTAGCAGAAGATGGTCTCGCCCGGGTTCTTGGCCGCCGGGTCGCCGGCGAAGGCGGCCTGCACGTCCGTGGCCAGCAGACGGCGCACATGGGGCAGGGTCTGCAGGAATTGGTTGCACATGCTTTCGGCGCGCACGGCGCAGTCGGCGGAACAGGCGTGTTCGTCCTTGTCGCAGGCGAAGCAGAAGCCCCGCTCGACCTGCTTGGTCAGCTCGCGGCGGACCTTCTCCAGCTTGGAGCCGACGAAATAGGCCATGTTCTCGGGGGTGATGAAAGGCTCCTTGAAAAAGCCGGGGAAAAGCACCGAGCGCAGTCGCTCGACGATGTCCGAGAGGAGCTCCACCGAGGGCATGGGCGAGCCGAAGGACGGCTGGTGGTAGACGCCCATGTAGGATTCCGGGGCGCAGAGGCTTTCAACCACGCCCGAAAGGACACTGTCGATCTTCAGGTATTTTGCCATGTTCAGCTCTGGGAAGCGAAAAGTTCGGTGGAAAGGTAGCGCTCGCCCGTGTCGCAGACGATGGCCGCGATGAGCTTGCCCTCCATCTGCGGTTCGCGGGCCAGCTGCAGGGCGGCCCAGACGTTGGCGCCGGAGGAGATGCCGGCGAGGATGCCTTCCTCGCGGGCCAGGGCACGGGCCGTGGCCATGGCGTCCTCGTTGGTCACGGTGACGATGCGGTCGATGACCTTGCGGTTCAGCACCTCGGGCACGAAATTGGGGCCGATGCCCTGGATCTTGTGCGGCCCGGCCGTGCCCTGGCTCAGCAGCGGCGAGGCTGCCGGCTCCACGGCCACGGCCATGAAACCTTCCTTGCGGCGCTTGAGGGTCCGCCCCACGCCGGTGATGGTCCCGCCCGTACCCACGCCGGCCACCAAAGCGTCGATGCGGCCGTCGGTGTCGCGCCACAGCTCCTCGGCCGTGGTCCGCTCGTGCATGGCCGGGTTGGCCGGGTTGACGAACTGCCCGGGCATGAAGGCGTCCTCCATGGAGGACAGGATCCTCTCGGCCTCGGCCACGGCTCCGGCCATGCCCTTGGCCGCCGGGGTGAGGACCAGCTCGGCGCCCATGGCGGCCAGCAGCATGCGCCGCTCGACGCTCATGGATTCGGGCATGGTCAGGATGAGGTGGTAGCCGCGCACGGCGCAGACGAAAGCCAGACCCACGCCCGTGTTGCCGCTGGTGGGCTCGACGATGACCGTGCCGGGACGGATGAGCCCGGCCCGCTCGGCTTCGTCGATCATGTTCAGGGCGATGCGGTCCTTGATGGACGACAGGGGGTTGTAGAATTCGAGCTTGACCACGACCTCGGCCAGACAGCCCTCGGTCATCCTGTTCAGCCGCACCAGGGGGGTGTTGCCGACCAGTTCGGTCATGGAGTTGGCGATCTTCATGTTTCCTCCTCGAATCGGGAAAGCCTGGGCATGACCCATGGCCACGGCGAAGTCCAGACAAAAAAAACCGGCCAGAGGCCGGCGTGCTGCGGTGCGGGGCTACTCAAGGCCCTTGGTGATGAAGTCCAGGGACAGGAGGGCGTCCTTGAGGCGCTTGCCGGGAGAGAACTTGATGCCCCGGACCGGCCTGTCCGTCTCCTCCCCGGTCTCGGGGTCGACGGACTTGCGCGGGGCGCGGTCCACCACGGCCATGGTCCCGATGCCGGGAAGGGGGATCCTGTCCCCCTGACTCAAGGACTCTGTCAGGCTCTCCATCATGGCGTCCACGACGCGGGACGCCTCCTCTTCGGAATATCCCATCTCCTTGCGGAGCCTTTCGATCAAGTCGGTCCTTTGCATGTGAACCTCGGGGTTTGAGCGCGGGGAATGGCGATTTTCTATGATTCAGTATATAGGCAATACAGGCGGGCGGGTAAAGACCTTCCTCGAGCTTTGTGAAATATTTATTAAAATGGCCGTGCCCGCATCTCGCGCATATAAACGAGTATCGATTTGACACACCTTTCCGGAGACTTCCCATGAACCAACGCCTCGTCGAAGAACGTGACGCCTGCGCCATCATCGCCTTTGTGGACAAGCGCGGCCGGGCCTCCCACGCCAACATAGTCAAGACAATAGACGCCCTGAAGAAGATGGCCCACCGCTCGGGCGACATCAACAGCGAGGGCGACGGCTGCGGCGTCCTGACGGACATCCCGCGGGCCATCTGGGGGCAGCGCCTGCAGGACGCGGGACTGAGCCGCCACCTGAGCGAGAGCCGGGGCTTCTTCGTCGGCCACTTCTTCCTGCCCGCAGGCCCGGGGCCCGACGAAACCAAGGAACGCGTGCGCGCCATCCTGACCGGCGAGGGCAGCGAAGTGCTCGTCGAGGTCGACGACCGGATGCAGCCCGCGGAACTCGGCCCCATGGCCCGATCCGAAGCCCCTCTCTTCTGGCAGGTCTGCGGCCTGGTCCGCGACGAGACGCGCCAGGAAGGGGCCAGAAGGCTCTTCGCCATGCAGACGGCCGTCGAAAGCAAAGCGCCCGAGGCCCACGTCTGCTCCTTGAGCCTCGACAGCGCCGTCTACAAGCTGCGCGGCACGCCCGACCTGCTGCCCCGCGTCTACCCCGACCTGCGCGACCCGGCCAGCAAGTCCATCATCACCCTGGGCCACAGCCGCTACTCCACCAACACCCTGCCCACGGCCGAGCGCGCCCAGCCCTTTTCCCTGCTGGGGCACAACGGCGAGATCAACACCATCGAGA
>DPKT01000178.1:0-337 GCA_003542385.1 Desulfomicrobium sp. | reverse complement strand
CATGAGCCCGGAACTGCGGCGCATGTACGGATTCTACCGCTGGTTCTTCATGCCCTCGGCCCAGGGGCCGGCGGCCGTGGTCTCGCGCTTCGGCGACACGTGCATGGGCAGCGTCGACGCCCTGGGGCTGCGGCCCCTGTGGTTCGGCGAGAGCGACTACGACTATTTCCTGTCCTCGGAAAAAGGCGTGGTGGACCTGCAGAACACCATCCACGACCCGCGCCCCCTGGCGCCCGGCGAAAAGATCGCCGTGGTCTCGGGGCCCGGCAAGCGCGGCGAGGTCGTGGACCACTGCGCCCTGCAGGAGCGCCTGCTGCGGCTCTTCCAGCAGGGGCGC
>DPKT01000182.1 GCA_003542385.1 Desulfomicrobium sp. | reverse complement strand
CCATGGCCCAGGCCGACCTGACCCTGCGCCATCTGCTGGCCCTGTGGGTGCTGACGAACGACCTGACCGTGCCCGTGGCCGGGGCCGACCAGATACAGTAGGGCTGTCACACGGGCTCAAAAGGCTCCGTCATCCCGCCGAAGCCCGATCTGGCTCTCTCACGGTACAGCGAGTCATCATCCCGGTTGTTGCCCTTGAGGTGTTTTTCGTAATCCGCCTCCATCATCATGCACTTCGGGCTGAAGACAAGCTTGCCGACGTTCAGGGCCAAAACGGAAAGTTCCGTATCGCCGAAATGACTTTTATACCCAGGATAAAACAGGCAATTGCGGTAGAGCCCGCGAACCCAGTCGCGACGAGCGATACCGAACACGGCTATGTTGCCGAAAAATCGCCCGTCGTTCAAAGCGATCAGATTGCCTCCGGACTTGTCCAGGACATCGAGCGCGCAGCGGAGCCACCCCTCGCCGGGAAAGACGTCCTGTGCAAGGTAGCCGAAATACTGCGAGGACGTTCTTGCGAAAACCATGTTCGCAACCCGGATGAAACCAAGTCGCACATCGTCCTCAACAAGCACGAGAAGCCCGTCACTCATGGCTCGCCGCTTGAGGACCAGCTCCGCTTTACAGGTCAATTCTCGATCAATGTACGGAAGAACGAGCACGACCTTGTCGTGCTCCAGCCCTGCGACCGCGGAAAGATCGGACGAACGGATAAAGACGCTTTCCATTTTTCCTCAACGGGATATCGGGTGTGGCATGTCGTGACGAGTGATGCTTTGGCTGTTCATGAGTTCACTCTTCGGGTTCGGCCTTCTTCTCCGCCAGGGGATGGCAGGCGTCGTAGACGCGAATGACCTGCGCCAAGTCGAGGTGGGTGTAGCGCTGGGTGGTGGAGATGCGGGAATGGCCCAGGAGTTCCTGCACACTGCGCAGATCGGCCCCGGCCTGGAGCATGTGGGTGGCGAAGCTGTGGCGCAGGGTGTGGGGGCTGATGGAGGACGGGACGCCGCTCAGCACCGCCATGGCCTTGACGATGCGGTCGGCCTGCTTGCGCGTCAGCCTGCCCCCCCGCTTCCCCAGAAACACGGCCTGTTCCCGCGGCGCGGGGCCGAAAGCCCCCCTCTGCTCTAGATAGCGCCGCAGCCGCTCCACGGCCGGGCCCGTCAGGGGCACGACCCGCTCCTTCCTGCCCTTGCCCAGCACCCGCAGCAGCCGCTGATCCAGATCTACATCCCCGAAATCGAGCCCCAGGGCTTCGCTTACGCGCAGCCCCGAACCGTACAGGACCTCAAGCAGAGCCAGGTCGCGCAGGCCTTCGGGGTCCGGCGCGACGTCCGTCTCGACCAGATGGACGGCCTGATCGACGTTCAGGACCTTGGGGTGGAGCTTGGGCAGCTTCGGGTTGGACAGGGACGCGCACGGGTCGTCGGCCACGAGCTTGCGCTGACGCAGAAAGCGGTAGAAGGCGCGCAGGGCCGAGAGCTTGCGGCAGACGCTCGACTTGGCCAGGCTCCTGCGGTGCAGGTCCGCGAGAAAGGCCGTGACGTCGTTCTTGGTCACGGCCGCCGGGTCGTGCAGGCCTTTGTCCCTCCGCTGCAGAAAGACGTGCACGCCTTCCAAGTCCGTGCCGTAGGCCGCCACGGTGGCCGGCGAGTAGCCGCGCTGGGCGTCGAGGTACAGCAGGAACAGCGCGACGGGGTCAGGAGCCGGACCGCTTGTCCATGACATAGCAGCTCCCCGGGTTTTTCTTGGCTTCCTTCTTCAGGTTCATGGCGATCTGGGACGCCTCGCCGAAGTGCTTGAGGCGACCGCCGCGGTTGAAGACCACGGCGATGGAGATGGCCATGATGGGGAAGACCTGCTCGTTGCCCCGCCGGTCCAGGGAATGGATGGCCCCGCGGGCGCGGTCCTCCTGGTCGTAGAAGTGGGGCACGATGGAGTCGAAGTTGTCGATGACCTGCCGGCAGGCGCTCTCGGCCTTGTCCGGCGGGACGATGAAGACGAAGTCGTCGCCGCCCACGTGCCCGACGAAGGTGCTTGCGCCCATGAAGCCACGGATGGAGTTGACGATGACCCGGGCCGTCATCAGCAGCACCTCGTCCCCTCGCGAGAAGCCGTACTTGTCGTTGAAGGACTTGAAGTGGTCCAGGTCTATGTAGGCCAGGGCGAAGTCCTCCTGCCGGTCGATGAGGTCCTGGATCTTGTGGATGATGGACGTGTTGCCCGGCAGCTTGGTCAGGGGGCTGGCGTCGAGCTCGCGGGTGGAGCGGTGGTAGGCCAGGACGAGGCGGGCCTTGGCCGTGGCCGGGGAAAGGGGCTTGATCAGGAAGTCGTCGATCTCGAGGGTGCTGAAATCCAGGGTTTCGGCCACGTCCTCGCCCGCCAGGCAGAGGACCACGGGCAGCTGGCGGTACACGTTCTCGCCCTTGATGAGCCGGACCAGATCGGCCCCGGCCAGGTCGGGCAGCCTCTCGTCCACGACCAGCAGGTCCGGGGGTTCCGAAAAGAGAAACTCCAGGGCCGACGTTCCCCGGCCGAAGCAGGTCCACTTGACCTCGTCCTCGGGCCACAGCGCCCGCAGGCCCCCTTCGAGCTTGGGGTCGGCCGTGACCAGGAAGAAATGCTTGCCGTCCTTCATGCCCGCCGTCCTAGATCAGGTCCATGAAATCGCGCTCCAGATCGTCCATGATCCGGTACAGCACCTCGGGGGTGATCTCCAGGGCCTCCAGCACCCCCTCGTCCAGGACGCTGACCTGATCGTCGCCGCCGCTGCCCACGCCGTAGAGCCGGGCCAGGAAGTCGGCCACATGCACGACCTGCGCCACCTTCGGATAGAGGGAGGCCGACATGGGCCGATGGTGGTAGGACAACCCTTCCTTCAGGTTGGGCGGAAGATTCCAGTAGGTGCAGAGCCAGAGGTTGATGCGGTCGTGGGCGAAGCCCAGGACCTCGGCCTCGGCCTTGCGGTACGACAGGTCCTTCTCGCGGACCAGGGCGTCGATGGCCGCGCGGCTTTCGGGCAGCTGTACGGCGGCCACGACCTTGCCGATGTCGTGCAGCAGGCCGGCCACGGCGTACTCCTCCGGGTCCTTGCAGCCGATGGCCCGGGCGATGGCCGAACTGGCCAGGGCGCAGCCCAAGCTGTGCTCCCACAGGCCCTTCATGTTCTCGTTCATGACGTCGAACACGGAGGTGGAGATGATGATGCCCTTGATGACGTTGAACCCCAGGAGCACCAAGGCGTGCTGGATGGAGCCGATGCGCCCGGGGAAGCCGTAGATGGGCGAGTTGACCATCTTCAGGACCTTGGCCGAGAGGACCTGGTCCTTGGAGATGGCCTTGCTGATCTGGTCCGTGGAGGTGTTGGGGTCCTGCACGAGGACGGCGACCTCCTCCAGAACACCGGGCAGGGTGGGCAGGTCCTTGACGGCCAGGATCTCGCCCTTTTGCTTCGTGCGCAGATCTTCGTCCATCATTCACCTCCCCCTTGGGCAGCCTGGGCCGCGGCCAGGGCGCACTTGCGCGCATAGTAATCGGCAACGAGGCCTTTCACGCGCTGCATGTATTTGTCTTCCTTGAAGTTGCGGAAAAGGTGCTCCAGCCGCTCCTGCTTCTTGGCCAGGGCCTCGGCTCCGCAGCCGTCGCCCATCCCAAGGGCGTCGCCCTGCACGGCCACCTCCTCCACCCCCATGTTCCCCAGTTTCGAGATGAGGGATTCCGTCAGCTTTGTTCCGGCCGCCACGAGGACCATGCCGTTGTCGCGGGCCACGGGCTTGGCCAGGACCATGTCGGGCCTCGCCAGTTGCAGGGGTATCTTTTGCATGCGTTTCTCCGATGCCTTCATTCAGGTTGCAAGGGCATAGTACATCCCCGGCAGCTGCTTCACAAGGCCTTGCAATTCCATGAAGAGGAGCGTGGCGCTGACCTTGTCCGCAGGCCAGCCCGTGCCGCGGGTCAGGGCGTCTATGTGCTGCGGGAAGCCGCCGCGGAGCAGGCGGTGCATCACCCTGTGTTCGGGGTCGTCCGGTTCGGGCCGTTCTATCCCCGGCGCGGCGTGTTCAGAAGATAAGGAGTCGGGGGCGTCAGGCAAGGAGAGACCGCGCAGGCGCGGCTGCAGTTCCCGCAGGATGTCCTCGCCGCTCTGCACCAGGCAGGCCCCCTGCCGGATGAGCCGGTGACTGCCTTGGTAGGTCTTGAGATTGGCCGGACCGGGCAGGGCGAAGACGTCGCGGTTCTGGGCCAGGGCCAGTTCGGCCGTGATGAGGCTGCCGCTGCCGATGGCCCCCTCGACCACGAGGACGCCCAGGGAAAGGCCGCTGACGATGCGGTTGCGGTGGGGAAAATTCATGCCTTCGGGCCGCGTTCCCGGCGCGAATTCGCTGACGATGAGGCCCTCGGCGGCGACGCGGTCCCAGAGGTCGCGGTTGGACGCGGGGTAGACCAGGTCCAGGCCCGTGCCCAGGACGGCGACG
>DPKT01000009.1 GCA_003542385.1 Desulfomicrobium sp. | reverse complement strand
GTTCCGGACCGCGTCCGCCTGCTGGAAATCGACGGCGCATCGGTTCGGGGTCAGGACGCGGAGACCATCGCCTCCGGGCTCAGGGGCGAGGCCGGGTCCACGGTACGGTTGCGCGTGGCGCTGCCGGGCGGGGGGGAGAAGTCCTTCACGGTCCGCCGGGAGGCCTTCTCGCCGCTGGACGTGGAGCTGGTCCCGCCGGGCAACCAACGCGTGGTGCGCGTCCGGGATTTCGCCGGCGGGCTGACCCGTCCGGCCATGCGGGCCACGCTGGATTTTCTGGCCCGTACAACAGCCTCGGACCCGTCGGCCCCGCTGATCATCGACCTGCGCGACGCGCCCGGCGGCGATCTCTACGAAGCCTTCGATCTGGCCGGGCTTTTCCTTCCGGCCGGGACGCTCCTGGGCACCATCAGGGGACGGGACGGGTATGCCCTTGAGATACGCGCGCCGGGCGGGGACAAGTACTCCATGCCCCTCACGCTGCTGATCGGGCCGGAAACGGCCAGTTCCGCGGAAATCTTCGCCGGCATCCTGCGTCAGCACGAGCGGGCCAGGCTCGTGGGGCAGACCACCTACGGAAAATGTTCGTCCCAGACGGACGCCCGGCTTTCGGACGGCTCCGTGCTGCGCTACACGAACAGGGAGGTGCTGTTCCCCAGCGGCGATACCTGCACCGGCACGGGCCTCACCCCGGATCTGGCCGTGGGCGACGACGAACTGGACATGCTGCAGCGGCTGGTGGAACGGGCGCGAGCATTGTCTCCGTAGACGCGGCGGGCCCGTTCCGGGCTGGCCGGGGCGATGAAACGTATGCCGCCGCGATGCCGTGAGCGGCGCCACGAATTCATGAATCCTCTTTCGGACTGGTGAAGTCGGCGTTCAAACGCATGGGGGTATGGACATGAGGCGCGTGATGATTGGGGCGGGATTGCGGTTTTTCGTGCTTTTCGGCCTTCTCGTGCTCGCATCGGCGACGTCGGCCCAGACCTTTGTCGACCCCGAAGTGATCGAAGCCGCGTACGCCGTGGCCAACTTCAAGTCCACACCCCGGCAGGAAGCCCTTGTTTTCATGCACAACAAGGACCTCAATCTGCTGGCCCTTCAGGGCAAGATCCCCCCGGAAGTCTATCAGCGAAACCAGAGTTTTTTCGAGATGGTCAACAAGGGTTTCGTCAAGGACGCGGCTGCCAAGTCCGGCCTCGTGGCCAAAACCCAGACGCCGAAACCGGGATCGGGAGACACGTTCAACCCCGGCACGGACACGGACATCATCGTCGAGAAAAAGCCCGGAGCGCCGGACATCACGGAAAAACAGATTCTGGATACCGAGAAAGCCTATCAGGACAAGGTGCGCGAATATCTGCAAAACAGCGGGGTCGATCCGCCGGACGGCAAAATCAACACCGACACGGACTTCATGCCGCATCCGGACCACACATCGGCGGAGGAATTCACCAAAATCAACGAAGGGATCAATAAGCGCGGCGGAACGGCCTATGAGAACCCCGACGCGGCAAGGGTCGAGGCCAAGACGCGTTCGAAGAGCGAGCTCAGCATTGAACAGACTGGGGCCTATGTGACCGAGATGCAGAATCTGGCCAATCACAAGATCGCGGATGCCGCCCGCATCGAGGCCGAGGCCGCCGCCATTCGGAACACCAACCCGGCCAGGGCGCAGAAGCTCGACGCCGAGGCCCAGCTGTTGCGTTCCCAGGCGAGCAAATACATCGATCGCATCGACAATGTCACGGGTCTCATCACGAAGCAGAACGGGCTGCCGCAGGGCATGCCCAAGCCCAACGACAGCCTGACCGAGGCCGGCGCCATGATCGGCAAGGGCCGCGGGACCGCGTCCAAGGCGGGTGCGGACGTCATCGGCGATGTCGGCACCCTGGCCGTCAACCGCGGCGTCAAGGACTACGCCGAAACGCTCTCCAGACTGGCCGCCAAGGAACCCGGGATGGCCGCCGCGGCGCAGAAGCAGATCGCCGAGCAGATCAAGCACATGAGCCCGGAGATGCGCGAACAGTTCGTCAACAAGGCCAAGGATGCGTACACCAAGTCCGGCGGGCTCGATCCCGAGGGGTTCGACAAGGGGCTGAAGCGCACGGTTGCAACGACCGCCAAGGACTATCAGGCCAAGCATCCGACGGGCAGTCACGACGGCCCCGCCAAGCCGGGCACGCCTGACACGCCGACCAAACCGGGCACTCCTGACACGCCGACCAAACCGGGCACCCCGGATACGCCGACCAAGCCTGGCACTCCGGATACGCCGAGCAAGCCTGGGACTTCGGATGCACCGACCAAGCCTGGTATTCCGGATGCACCGACCAAGCCGGGCACCCCGGATAAGCCGACCAAGCCTGGCACTCCGGATGCACCGACCAAGCCTGGGACTCCGGATGCACCGACCAAGCCAGGTATTCCGGATGCACCGACCAAACCGGGCACTCTGGACGCGCCGACCAAGCCGGGCACGCCGGACACGCCGACCAGGCCAGGCACTCCTGACGCGCCGAACAAGCCGGTCAAACCGGGCGCCCCGGACGTGCCCGGCACCGGGGCCAAGGTCGTCAACACCGTGGGCACGATCATGACCATCGCCGACATCGGCAACGCCTGCGACACCATCGAGAAATACATCGCCGGGGAGATCAGCGGCAAGGAGGCGGCCGAGACTCTGGTCGACTCAACCCTGACCCTGGGCCTCATCGGCGCCGCCAAGAAGACCGCGGCGAGCGCCCAGACCTACTGGGAGATGAACAAGACCATCCATCAGGCCAACAAGATGAATGTCGTCAGCTACTTCACCCAGTGGGAAATCCAGCTGCGCAAGGCCGGCATGTCGGCCGAGGAGGCCAGGCGCCTGGTGGGGCAGGCCATGCTCAGCGGAGACACCGGCCGGCTCAAGGCCGAGGCCGACCGTCTGCGTGGGGAAGGCAAGGAATTCACCGTGCCCACCCTGGTCGTCGACAGGATCGAGTACGGCCTGACGGATTACGGCAAGGAGGTCCTCGAACAGTCGTGGGAAACCGGCAAAGGCATCGTCGTGGGGGCCTATACCGGCATCAAGTACATCGTTCTGGCGCCGTCCCGCATCGTCGAGTCCTGGGCCCAGGGTGAGCTGGCCGAGGCGGAGCTGGAGCTCAAGAGCGCCGAGCAGGAGGCCTGGATGAAGAGCAAGCTGTTTCAGCGCCTGCTCAAGGCCGGGGTGCCGCCGCGCGAGGCCCTGAGAAAGATCAACGACTTCTTCAGCGGCGCCGACATGCAGTCCCTGCGCGACCTGATGAAAAAACTCCGGCCCGGCAACAAGGGCTACCTGACCTCGCGCCACCAGCAGAGCGACTGGTACTGCACCAACCGGCCCGTCATCGACGCGCCGGTAGCCCTGCCACCGATCATTTCCGCCGAGGAGAAGAAGCCATGAACGCGTCCGGACTCGCCACGACTCGTCCCCTGCACCCCTGGAGTCTCCCGGCGGCATTGGGTTCTCTGGCGTTGCTGGTTCTCGTTGCGGTCATGGCCGTGCCGTCTGCGGCGGCCGGTCCGCAGGCCGTTCAGGTCACGAGGAAGGGGGGCGAGGCCCTGCCGGGCGTGACCGTCCCCCTCGGCGGCCGCCACGCG
>DPKT01000013.1:379-2506 GCA_003542385.1 Desulfomicrobium sp. | reverse complement strand
AATACGTCTCCGCCGCCCGCTCCAGAAAGTCCACCCCGCAGTTTTCGACGACCAGGGCGTTGTCCTGGTCCGTGGCCAGGAGCTGCTCCCGGCGTCCCTCGCTGCCCAGCACCATGAGGGAATACCCGCAGGGAGGCGGCCCCAGCTCCGCTTCGGCCATGGCGGCGGCGCTGCAGAGAATCCGGTCGTTGGCGTCGGCCACGAGGCGGCCGACGCCGATCCCGTCTATCCCCTGGTCTGCGCAACGCAGGACCAGATCCCGCAGCCTGCGGACGCTGCGGGCCAGATCCGGGCCCGACCCGGCGATCTCGCCTGCCGGGCCTTGGAAGCATGACTCGTCGGAACCCATGCGACTCCGCTGTGGGGCGGCCAGGGCCGCCCCGGTTTATTCCGCGCCCACCCCGAGGTAGTTGCGCACGCGCTGGCTCTCGTACTTGGTCTGCGCGTCGGCGTCAGGAACCAGGATCGATCCCAGCCACCCGGCCATGAAGGCGGCGGGCAGCGAGATGAGGGCCGGGTTCTTCCACGGGAAGATCGCCTGGGCATTGCCGAGCACGTCAACCCAGACAGTGGGGCTCAGGATGATCAGCCCTACCGCGAGAACGGCCCCCACGGCAATGCTCGCCGTGGCGCCGACGGTGCTGAACCGTCCCCAGACGATGGACAGGAGCAGGGCCGGGAAGTTGGCGCTGGCGGCGATGGCGAAGGCCAGGCCGACCATGAAGGCCACGTTCTGGCCCTTGAAGGCGATACCAAGGCCAATGGCCAGGATGCCCAGGGCCACGGTGGCGCGCTTGGCCATCTTCACCTCGGCCTCCTCGGTGGAGCGGCCCGAGCGGAAGACGTTGGCGTAGAGGTCGTGGGAGAAGGTCGTGGCCCCGGCCAGGGTCAGCCCGGCCACCACGGCCAGGATGGTGGCGAAGGCCACGGCCGCGATGAAGCCCAGAAACATGATGCCGCCTGTGACCTCGGCCAGGAGGGGCGCCGCCATGTTGCCGCCCTTGTCGAAGCCGGTGATGACGTCCTGCCCCACGAGGACCATTGCCCCGAAGCCGATGATGAAGGTCAGGATGTAGAAATAGGAGATGAGGCCCGTGGCGTAGAACACGGATTTGCGCGCGGCTTTGGCGTCGGGCACGGTATAGAAGCGCATGAGGATGTGCGGCAGGCCGGCCGTGCCGAACATGAGGGCGATGCCCAGGGACACGGCGTCCCAGGGGTTGGAGACCAGTCCGCCCGGCTCCAGAACCTTGGGGCCGTACCGGAGCACGGCGGCGTCGAAGAGGTTGACGGGGTCGTAGTCGAAGCGCGCCAGGACCATGATCACGACGATGGTCGCGCCGCCAAGGAGCAGCACGGCCTTGATGATCTGCACCCAGGTCGTGGCCAGCATGCCCCCGAAGAGCACGTAGGCGATCATGATGGCGCCGACCACGATGACGGCCGTCTCGTAGGGCAGCCCGAACATGAGCTTGACCAGGGACCCGGACCCGACCATCTGCGCGATGAGGTAGAAGGCCACGGTCATGAGGGAACCGCACGAGGCGGCCACGCGGATGGGCTTCTGGCGCAGGCGGTAGGCCACCACGTCGGCGAAGGTGTATTTGCCCAGGTTTCGCAGGGGCTCGGCGATGAGGAACATGATGACGGGCCAGCCCACGAGGAAGCCGATGGAGTAGATGAGGCCGTCGTAGCCCTTGAGGGACACGAGCCCGGCGATGCCCAGGAACGACGCGGCGCTCATGTAGTCGCCGGCCAGGGCCACGCCGTTCTGCAGGCCTGTGACCGAACGGCCCGCGGCGTAGAACTCCGAGGCCGTCCTGCTGCGCTTGGCCGCATAGTAGGTGATGACCAGGGTGAAGGCCACGAAGGCCAGGAAGAAGCCGATGGACACGGCGTTGGGCTGCCCGATGGTCGAGGTGAACTCGGTCATTTGACGCCCCCTTTCATGCCGTCCACGAGGTCGCGCACGGACTCGTCGTAGACGCTGTTGGCCCAGGCCACGTAGATGCCGGTCAGCACGCAGGCCGAGAGAATGACGGCCAGCCCCACGGGCACCCCGAGGGTCAGGTGCTCACCGACCTTGAGGGCCAGGAGATCGCGGCGAAAGGCCAGAATCAGGATGAA
>DPKT01000013.1:0-183 GCA_003542385.1 Desulfomicrobium sp. | reverse complement strand
AGGGACGTTGGGCCCCCTGTACGGCGCGACGCCATCGGCATCCCGCAACTGGCCACTGGCCTGCTCCACGGCGCCGCTGACCGTCGACAACCCGCGACGATCCTTTCCAACCGTTGGATTTCCTGAAACAACCGGACCAAAGCACTTGGCCGGAACGATCCTTCGACGTTATCCCTGCACCGC
>DPKT01000119.1 GCA_003542385.1 Desulfomicrobium sp. | reverse complement strand
TCCCCATCTTGGTCATGGCGTAGAGGTCGGAGCGGGCCACCCGGCTGTGGGCCACGTCGCCCAGGATGCAGACGGTCTTGCCCTCGAAGGAGTCCCAGACCCGGCTCAGGGTGAACCCGTCCAGCAGGGCCTGGGTCGGGTGGGCGTGCCAGCCGTCGCCGGCGTTGATGACCGAGCACTCCAGCCGCTCGGCCAGGAAGCGTGCTGCCCCGCTGTCCCAGTGCCGGATGACGATGGCGTCGGGGTTCATGGCCTGCAGGGTCAGGGCCGTGTCCTTGAGGCTCTCGCCCTTCTGCAGGGAGCTGCCCGACTTGGCCAGACTGAAGGTGTCGGCCGAGAGCCGCTTGCCGGCCATGTCGAAGGAGGTCTTGGTCCGCGTGGAGGCCTCGGCGAAAAAGAGGACCACGCTCTTGCCCTTCAGGATGGGCACCTTCTTGATGGGCCGCTGGTTCACCTCGGCGAACCTGGCCGCCGTCTCGAAGACATGGCCGATCTCGCCCGGACTGAGCTGCGAAATTTCCAGAAGATCCTTGTGGCGCCAGTTCATATCACTTCCCGTCCCGCCCTGGGGGCCATGGTTGGCGTGCGGCCAAAAAAAAGGGACCCGCCTTCCGGCCTGTCCCCTGTTGCTGCATGACGCACGGTCTTTCGTACACGTTTCATGGCATGGGCCCTTACACCACCGGGGGCCGAGCGTCCAGTACCGCATTGCCCCCCGCGATCCGCGCAAAAAAGGCGCGCCCCGTGCGGAACGCGCCTTTTCATCTTTTGGTGCGATGCCCTATTCCTCGCCGTCCTCGGGCCCGTCGTCATCCGGCAGGTCCGTATCCAGCAGATCCTCGGGATCGTCCAAGTCGACCGGGTCCGTCGACGCCGGCTTGGGCCTGGGCGCCCCGGCGGTCTCGACGGTATCCGTGGGCACGTGGTCGAAGCAGACCACGGTCTGTTCGTCCTCGAGGCGCACCAGGCGCACGCCCTGTGTGGCGCGGCCCACCAGGCTGATGTCGGAGATGCCGATGCGAATGATCTTGCTGCCCGAAGTCAGCAGAATGAGCTCGTCCGTGGGGTGGACCATCATGGCGCCGACGACCTTGCCGGTCTTGGGCGTGATGCGCATGTTGATGATGCCCTTGCCGCCGCGCGACTGGGCCCGGAAGTGCTCTACCTGGGTGCGCTTGCCGTAGCCGTTCTCGGCGATGGTCAAAAGCTCCTGCCTGGAGTCCTTGCCGACGACCACGCCGGCCACGACCTGATCGCCCTTGCGCAGGGCCAGGCCCTTGACGCCCGTGGCCGAGCGGCCCATGGCCCGAACCTCGGAGCAGGCGAAGCGGATGGAGTAGCCGTCGGCCGTGACCAGGACCATCTCGTCGTCGGCCTCCACCTCGCACACGCCGATGAGCTCGTCGTCCTCGCGCATGCCCAGGGCGATGAGGCCCACGGCCCGGACGTTGCGGTAGAGGCTCGCGACGCTGCGTTTGACCACGCCCTGGCGGGTGTAGAAGAAGTAGTACTTTTCCTGATCCAGGTCGCGGCAGGTCATGGCCGTGGCGATGTACTCGTTGCTGTCCAGGGGCAGCAGGTTGGCCACGTGCTTGCCGCGCGCCGTACGCCCGCCCTCGGGGATCTGATGCACCTTGATCTGGTACATCTTCCCCTTGTTGCTGAACAGGTTCATGTACTGGTGATTGGAGGTGGTCAGGATGGAGGTGATGAAATCCTCGTCGGCCACCTGCACGCCGGTGATGCCCGTGCCGCCGCGGCGCTGCTGGCGGTAGTTGTCGAGGCTCGTGCGCTTCAGGTACCCGTTGCGGGACAGGGTGATGACCACGGGCTCGTCGGGGATGATGTCCTCGATGTCGATGGAGTCGGGGTCATGGGCCAGGATCTCGGACTTGCGCGGCGTGGCGAAGGTGTCGCGCAGCTCCTGGAGCTCCTGCCGGATGACGGATTTGAGGACCTCGGGGTTCTCGATGACGCTGGTCAGGTACTCGATCTGCTTGAGGAGCTCCGCGTATTCCTCCAGGAGCTTCTCGCGCTCGAGGTTGGTCAGGCGCTGCAGTCGCATGTCGAGGATGGCCTGGGCCTGGATCTCGGACAGGCCGAAGCGCTCGCGCAGGCGCTCCTTGGCCTCCTGCGGCGTGCGGGAGGCGCGGATGAGGCTGACCACCTCGTCGATGTGGTCCAGGGCGATGCGCAGGCCTTCGAGGATGTGGGCCCGGTGCTGGGCCTTCTTCAGGTCGAAGCGCGAACGCCGGATGATGACCTCGCGGCGGTAATCGAGGAAATACTCGAGCACCTGCTTGAGGTTCAGGAGCTGCGGCCGGTTGTTGACCACGGCCATCATGTTGATGCCGAAGCTCGTCTCCAGGGACGTGTACTTGAAGAGCTGATTGATGATGACGTCGGAGAACACGCCCTTCTTCAGGTCCATGACGATGCGGATGCCCTTCATGTCCGACTCGTCGCGCAGGTCCGAGATGCCCTCGATCTTGCGCTCGTTGACGAGCAGGGCGATCTTCTCCACCAGGGTGGACTTGTTCAGGGCGTAGGGGATCTCCCGGACCACGATGGATTCGAGGTCCCCTTTTCGCTTCTCGATCTCGACGCGGGAGCGGATGCGCACGGAGCCGCGGCCCGTGTGGTAGGCCTCGCGGATGCCGGCCCGGCCGTAGAGCAGGGCGGCCGTGGGGAAGTCCGGGGCCTTGATGTAGCGCATGAGCTCGTCGATGGAGGCCTGCGGGTTGTCCAGCAGGTGCAGGGTGCCGTCCACCACCTCGCCCAGGTTGTGGGGCGGGATGTTGGTGGCCATGCCCACGGCGATGCCCGAGGAGCCGTTGATGAGCAGGTTGGGCACCTTGGTCGGCAGGACCGAGGGCTCCTGCAGGGAGTTGTCGTAGTTGGGGCGGAACTCCACCGTGTCCTTCTCGATGTCGGCCAGGAAGGAGCCGGCCAGCCGCGACATGCGCGCCTCGGTGTAACGCATGGCCGCCGCGGCATCGCCGTCGATGGAGCCGAAGTTGCCCTGCCCGTCGACCAGGGGGTCGCGCATGTTGAAGTCCTGGGCCATGCGCACCAGGGCGTCGTACACGGCCGAGTCGCCGTGGGGGTGGAATTTGCCGATGACGTCGCCGACCACGCGGGCGGACTTCTTGTAGGGCCGGTTGTACGTGTTGCCCAGCTCGTGCATGGCGAAGAGGATTCGCCGGTGCACGGGCTTGAGGCCGTCGCGCACGTCCGGGATGGCCCGGCCGATGATGACGCTCAGCGAATATTCCAGGTAGGATTTCTGCAGTTCTTTCTCGATGCTGATGTTCGACACATCCACCTCAGTTCATTGTAAAATCGTATTGATTCGCGCTAGATGTCGAGGTCCGTGACCAGGAGCGCGTTGCGTTCGATGAATTCGCGACGGGGCTCTACCTTGTCGCCCATGAGCTTGCTGAACAGTTCGTCGGCCTCCACCGCGTCCTCGATGCGGACCTGCAGCAGGGTGCGGACCTCGGGGTTCATGGTCGTGCCCCAGAGCTGCTCGGGGTTCATCTCGCC
>DPKT01000245.1:289-2681 GCA_003542385.1 Desulfomicrobium sp. | reverse complement strand
GGCCGCGCGACCCTCGTGGCCGCCCTGGCCGCGCCCTCGACATCAGCCCAGGGCAAACCATCCGGCAACACCGCGACGGGCAATGCGCCGAGCTGGAAAATCGCGAGCGGCGGAGCGTCTGTGTCCGATGTGCGCCTGCTTCTGTCCGGAAAGAAGGATGCCCCCGTCCGCGTAAACGCCCTCAAGGTCGGCCCCGTGAACGTCGACACGGCAAAGACGGCCGTGACCGTCGGCCCGGTGGACCTGTCGCTGAACCTCGACGTCGTCCGCGAGAAGGACGGAGCCATCGACCTGGCGAAGCTTTTCGCCCCGAAGGAATCCGTTTCCGGCAAGCCTGCGCCCAAGAGCGCCTCCCCGGCCTGGAGCGTTGTCGTGGAACAGTTCTCACTGTCCGGGTCCGGCGTGTCCCTCACGGACCAGACCCTCTCCAAGCCCTCGCGCCTGGAGGTGGACCAAATCTCCTTCCTGACGAAAAACCTGTCCACGGACCTGGCCAAGGCCATCCCCCTGACCCTGTCTTGCCGCGTGGAGGAAACAGGGAGCATCAAGGCGAGCGGTGACATCGTGCCGTCGACCATGATCACCAAGGGGACCGTCGATCTCTCCCGCATCCCCCTGTCCCTGGCCTCGGCCTACGTGGCCGACGCCGCCGCCGTGGACATCCCGGCCGGCAGGCTCGGCGGCAAGCTGAACTGGCGCTTGGGCGGCAAGGGCAAGGACCAGCTCACCGGCTCCGTGCGGATTGATGGCCTTCGCGTCACGGAAGGCAGGTCGAAAGCGGAAATCCTCGGCTTCAAGACCCTGGATGTGTCCCAGCTAGCCCTGCAGCTTTCGCCGCTGGCCCTGAGCATCCGGGAAGTGGAACTTGTGGAGCCGCGCGCCGGCTTCGTCATCGACGCCCAAGGCCGCACCACCCTGGACCGCATCGCGCCGTCGGCGAAAAAGCCCGCCAAGGCGCAGCCGAAGAAGGCGGACAAGTCCGAGGGCCTCAAATCCCTCGATATCGGGAGCTTCGCGCTCAAACAGGGCCGCTTCACCTTCGCCGACCAGACCCTCTCGCCGCAGTTCGCGTCCGTCGTCTCCCCGGTGGACCTGAACGTGCGCGGCATCTCCCTCGACCCGCAGAAACGCGCGGAGCTCGAACTCTCCGCGGTCGTCGACGGCTCGGCGGCCGTCAACGCCTCCGGATGGATCAGCCCCCTGAAGGACCCGGTGGAAACCAACAGCACCGTGACCCTGCGCAACCTCGACCTGGTCGGCCTCTCGCCCTACTCCTCGAAATTCATCGCCTACCCCGTGGCCCAGGGCCAGCTCGACTGGGACATGAGTGTCAGCACCGACGGCAGCAACCTGGCCATGCGCAACGCCATCAAGGCCCGCCAGCTGGAACTCGGCGAAAAGGTCGAATCACCCGACGCGACCGACGTGCCGGTCAAGCTGGGCCTGGCCCTGCTGCGGGACATGTCCGGAAACATCGCCATCAACCTCCCGGTCAAGGGAGACCTGAACGACCCGCAGTTCAGCATCGGCGGCATCGTCATGCAGGCCTTCCTCGGGCTCATCGTCAAGGCCGTGGCCTCGCCCTTCACCCTGCTGGCCAGCCTCGTGCCCGAGGGCGCGGGAGATGTGAGCAAACTGGCCTTCCCGGCCGGGCTGGCCACGCCGTCCGAGGAAACCACGAAGGGCATCCAGGCCCTGGCAGACATCCTGAAGCAGCGCCCGGGCCTGAGCATCTCCATCATCGGGCGCGCCGACCCGGTGGCGGACCGGCAGGCCATGGCCGACAGGCAGTTCCGGCGCAAGCTGCAGGTCATCAAGTACGACGACCTGTCGCGCAAGGAGCGGGAGCAAACCGTGCTCGAGGAACTGGAGATCACGGACGAAGAGTACGCGGAGCTGCTCTGGGAAGCCTACAAGGACGAACCCGTCGAGAAGGAGAAGAACGCCATCGGCCTGCACAAGGAGGTTTCGCGCGAAGTGCAGGAGGCCAAGCTGCGCGAACTCATCAACGTCACCGACGAGGATCTCGTCAGCCTGGCCGCGAGCCGCGCCGAATTCGTCAAGAACCAGCTCGTGCAGGTTCTCGGCGTTGAGGCCGGACGGGTGTTCATGGGCGGGGCCGGGCCGCAGGCCCTGTCCGGCGGCTCCGAGGTGACGGTGGAGATCAAAAGCTAGGGTCGAAGCGCTCAGGCCTCGAGGATGACCACGGCCACGGCGTTGTCGCGGCCGTGGGAAATGGAGAGGTGGGCCCTTGCGGCCCCCAGTTCGCGGAACTTGGCCTGCGCGGCGTTGTGGAAATGGATGGTCGGCTTGCCGAGGTCGTCGGAGCGCACCTCGATGTCCTGAAAGGTGACGCCCTGGCTGAACCCCGTGCCCAGGGCCTTGGCCGCGG
>DPKT01000245.1:0-240 GCA_003542385.1 Desulfomicrobium sp. | reverse complement strand
AGTGAGGATGCGGGAACAGAACTTCCCGCCGAACCGCTCATGGGAACGCGCGATCCTGTCCAGCTCCGCGATGTCGATGCCCACGCCGATGATCATGCCGCAAGCCGCCGATGTCTGCCCCGGGTCTCCGGGGGCGTTGCCAGGAAAAAAAGCCAGACGGGCCGAACCCGTCTGGCTTTGTCATGTCATTATTTCGGATCTCCCCTAGAAGGGGGCGTCGTCCATGCCGCTGGCCTCGGA
>DPKT01000102.1 GCA_003542385.1 Desulfomicrobium sp. | reverse complement strand
GGCCACGAACGGCAGCTCGCGCACGACCAGGGCCTCGCCGCGGACCAGGCGCGCGAACTTGGGGATCATGACGAAGGCCGTGGCCAGGATGGCGTTGACCAGGCTCGGCCCCATGGCCGCGGCCAGGGCCAGGGCCAGGATGAGCGACGGGAAGGACAGGATGACGTCCATGAGCCGCATGATGACGTTGTCGATCTTTCCCCCGAAGTATCCTGACGTCGCGCCGATGAGAGCCCCCGTGACCCCGGCCACGGTGATGACCAGAAGGCCGATGGACAGGGAGATGCGCGCCCCGAAGAGCACGCGCGAGAAGATGTCGCGGCCGAGTTCGTCCGTGCCGAAAAGGTGGGCCGCGCCGGGTGCCATGAGGCGTTCGCCCAGGGACAGCTTGACCGGGTCGTGCGGTGCCAGGAGCGGCGCGCCCACGGCCAGCAGCACCATGGCCGCGATGACGACGCCGCCCATGACGGCCGAGGGGTTGCGCGACAGGATCTTCAGGGTCAGCTGCAGTTCGCGCAAAAACGGGTGTGCGGCCACGGTCGTCCCCTAGTAGCGGATGCGCGGGTTGAGGAATGCGTAGAGCACGTCCACCCCGAGGTTGATGACCACGTAGGCCGTGCTGGCCAGCAGGGTGAAGCCCATGATGGCCGGGAAATCGAGGGAGTTGATGGAGTCCACCACGTATTTGCCCATGCCGGGCCAGGCGAAGATGGTCTCCGTCAGGATGGCCCCGCCGAGGAGTTCGCCCAGGGACAGGCCGGCGATGGTCACCGTGGGGATGAGCGAATTCTTGAAGGCGTGCTTGAAGACGACCCGGGCCGTGGACAGGCCATTGGCCTTCGCGGTGGTGATGTAGTCCTGGCCCAGGACCGCGATCATCGAAGAACGCACGATGCGCGTGATGACCGCCAGATACACGTAGGACAGGCAGAAGGCCGGCAGGATCAGGTGGCTCAGCACTTCCTTCAGCAGGGCCCAGTCCCGCGCCAGGACGGCGTCGATGACGTAGAGCCCGGTCACGGCTGCCGGCGGCGAGCTGGTGATGTCCAGGCGGCCCGAACCCGGCAGCCATCCCAGGTTGCGGTAGAAGAGCAGCAGCAGCATGAGCCCCAGCCAGAAGACCGGGGTGGATACGCCGATGACCGAGAAGACCCGCGCGACATGGTCGGCCAGGCGGTTGCGTTGCACTGCTGCCAGAATTCCCAGTGGAATGCCCACGGCCAGGCAGAGGACGAGGCTGGCCAGGGTCAGTTCCAGGGTGGCCGGGAAGAAGTCGGCCAGGTCCTTGGTCACGGGCCGGTGGTTGCGGATGGACTGCCCCAGGTCGCCCTGCATGAGGCCCGTCATGTAGCGCACGTACTGCACGGGCAGGGGCCTATCCAGACCGTGCTCCCTGCGGATGGCCTCGACGGCCTCCTTGCTGGCCTTGGGCCCGACGATGATGCGGGCCGGGTCGCCGGGGATGGCGTGGGAGATCAAGAACGTCAGGATGCTCACCCCGATGAGCACCGGGATGGCTGCCAGGACGCGCTTGATGATGTAGGCGAGTATCCGCATTCGTTCCAGGGAATCCCGGCCGTGCATCGCGCCCGGCCGGGACAGGGAGTTATTTCTTCGAGATGGCCTCGAAGTTGTACATGGATTCGAGCATGGGGTTGAACACGTAGCCCTGCACATTGGCCCGCAGGGGCACGATGGTCTGGATCTGGTACAGGAAGATGTAGGGAGCGTCCTGCATGATGATGTCCTGGGCCTCGCCGTAGAGCTTCTTGCGTTCCTCGACCACGGAAGACACTTCGGCCTTGCGGACCAGTTCGTCAACCTTGTCGTTCTTGTAGAAGCTGCGGTTGCCGGGCAGGCCGGCTTTGGCCGAATCGAACCAGAAGTTCATGAACATGTAGGGGTCGGCGAAGTCCGGGCTCCAGGCGCCCAGGCACAGCTCGAAGTCTCCCTTGTCGATCTTGTCGCGCAGGGTCGGGTTGGCCATGAGTTCCAGGTTCAGCTTCACGCCGATCTCGGCCAGGTTGGCCTGCATGACCAGGGCGATCTGCTCCCAGGTGGCGCGGCGTTCGGAGTAGATGAGCGTCAGTTCCAGGTTCTCGGCGCCGGCGGCCTTGAGCAGTTCCTTGGCCTTGGCCGTGTCGCGCTTGTACTGGAAGACATCCTTGCGGTGCCCCCACATGCCGTCGGGGATGGGGCCGCGCATCTGCACGCCGTTGCCCTGCAGGACATGGTCGATGATGCCCTGATAGTCCACCGCGTAGGACAGGGCCTGGCGCACGGCCGGGTTCTTCAGCTTCTCGTTCTGGCAGTTGACGTAGACGTACTCGACCATCTGCGAGGGAAAGCGGTTGACGACGACGTCCTTGTTCTTTTCCAGCGCCGGGATCTGGTCGATGAGAATGTTCTCGGCGATGTCCACGTCGCCCTGCTCCAGGGCCATGCGGCGGTCGGCGGACTCGGCCATGAAGCGGATGATGACCTTCTTCAGCTTGGGCGCGCCGCCCCAGTAGTTCGGCTTGGCTTCGAGCACGCAGCGCTGGCCGCGCGTCCATTCCACGATCTTGAAGGGGCCGCTGCCGTCGACGTTCTCGGCCAGGAAGGCCTGGGCCTTGTCGTCGTTCACGGCCTTTTGCGCGACCTTGGGGTTGATGATGGACGCGCCGTCGGTGGCCAGGGTCTGCAGGAAGGGGCCGTAGGGGTTCTTCAGCGTGATTTCGAGGGTGTAGTCGTCGACCACGGCCATGGAGGCGATGGCCGTCAGGTTGTCGGCCGGGCCCTTGCCGATGGCGATGGTGCGGTCGAAGGAGTAGCGCACGGCTTCGGCGTTCAGCGGGGAGCCGTCGTCGAAGGTGATACCCTTGCGGATCTTGAAGGTCCACTTCAGCCCGTCGGCGGACACGGTCCAGGACTCGGCGGCCATGGGCTCAACCTCGGTCAGGCCGACCCCGTCCTTGACCTTGTACTTCACCAGGCGGTCGTAGCAGGGGTAGATCTGCCGCCAGTCGTAGTTGTCGCTCGACACGCCGGGGTCCAGGGTGTGGATGTCCGAGGATACGCCCACGACGAGCGTGTCCTTGTCCGCGGCCATGGCTGCGGGGGCCAAGGCTGTGATCAGCAGCAGAAGGCAAAGTGTCCAGATGCGCATGCTCCGATACCTCCATACATGAGTGGGTGGAAAGACGAGGCCACGGAATGCGAGTAACACCGGACGATAAGCACTGTAAAGTGTCCGTCTTTTTATGCTTATTGGGAATTGTTGTGTACATGCGAAATTGTACGATGCCATCCTGATACGAACAGGACGTCTTGCAGGATGCCGCGGCGCGCTTGCGGCCCGGCGCAGCCTGCCGTAGCGTGTCCGCATGAACGCTTTCGCCCTTCACCCCACCCTGGCCGCGGACTGCCACCTCCTTGGGAGTTGGCGGGATATTCGCATCCTGCTGCATCGGGACGCCCATGTGCGCTGGTTCATCCTGGTCCCCGAAACCGAGGCCACGGAGTGGCACGAACTGCCGCCGGACCTGCGCGGGCGCCTCTCGGAGGCGTCCTCGGCCATCTCGTCCATGCTCAAGGCGGAACTGGCCTGCGACAAGGTCAACATCGCCGCCATAGGCAACCTGGTGCCGCAGTTCCATTTTCACGTCATCGGCCGCCGGAGGAGCGACCCCTACTGGCCCGGCGTGGTCTGGGGGCGGGTCACGCCGGGGTGCGGGTACGAGGAGGGAGAGGTTGAAAGGTTGAGGGACGGGACGCTGGCGGTTCTCGCGCGCCTGGCGGGGGAGTGATCGGCCGTGCCGGGGGAGATTGAGGATCCGTCCTCTGGGTGGCGTGCTTGGGTGCGGGCCGCGCGGCTGCCGTCGCAGATGTACATCTTCTGGCCCTTGCTTCTGGGGCAGGCCCTGGCCATGGGCCATGGATTCTCCTGGGAGATCGTCCTTGTCTGCCATGTCTACGGCCTGGCCTGCCAACTCTACATTGTCTTCGCCAACGACCTGGCCGACATGGACACGGACCGCAGAAATTTCACCTTCACGCTGTTCTCTGGAGGCTCCCGGGTGCTTGTGGAAGGCCTTCTGTCGAGGCGACAGCTGGCCCGGGCGGCAGTCCTTTGCGCAATCCTCTCGGTTCTGGCCGGGGTGTGGCTGGGGCTTCGGCACCACAACTGGCTGCCCCTGCCGCTGATCCTTTTCGGGTTGGTCCTGCTGTGGGCCTACAGCTATCCGCCCATGCGCCTGTCCTATCGGGGCGGAGGCGAGTACCTGCAGATGATCGGGGTCGGGCTCGTTTTGCCCATGATCGGTTTCAGCGCCCACTCCGGGACACTCGCCGGGTTGCCCTGGACGCTCATGCCTCTCATGCTCGCCCTGTCCCTGTCCTGCGCCATGGCCACGGCCCTGCCCGATGAACCCTCCGACCGGGCCGACGGCAAGCGCACTCATGCCGTGCGGTTCGGCCTTGCGGGCAGTGTCCGGTCCATCCTGCGGCTCAATGCCCTGGCCCTGGCCTGGCTCGTGTTCGTGCCGTTGCCCGGGACGACGCTCCTGACCAGACTCCTGCCGGCCCTGCCGTGCCTGGCGCTTCTGCTGGCGAGCATGCGCCTGACGGCCGCCCGTCCGGGCGAGCGCGGCATGCTCCTCTTCGTGTCCGCCCAGGTGGCCTTTTCCCTGACGCCCATGATCGGCCTGGCGATCCTCTATCTGATTTCCTGACTCCGTCTCACTCCTGCGGACCCAGCAGCACCTCGCCCCGGAATCCGTCCACGAGGACGGCCTCGGCCAGTTCGGGGGGGACGGGCTGACGCAGGAAGAAGTTGCGCAGCTTCAGGGACACGTCCCAGATTTCCTCCCAGCGCATGCCGTCGCGCAGGCTCCCGGTCAGCGCGTCGATGCGCGTCGCGAGACCCGAGTGGCGCACGAAGGCGCCGTAGGCCGCCGGGGGGAGGAACAGGGTCGCGGGCACGGTGAAGCCGTGCAGGGCAGGCGCCTCAGGTTTGCGGCCTTGGCTCCGCTTATGGGCGGGAGTTCCGCGGCGCCGGGGCCCGTGACGAGGAGGGGGCGGATGTTCATGCTCCGTCAATGGCTGTTTTGCAGGACAAGGGCAAGGCTCTCGCGCACGGAAAGGTGTCGGATGCGGCCGAAGAGGTCGCGGCACTGCTCGATGCCCAGGCCGCCGACGATCTGCAGGACCATCGCCTCGGCGTCCATGTGCGGAAAGGGCGAGGCGGACTCGAAGCTCTCGTCCTTTTCCATGAGCCGGTTGTAGACCACCGCCCGGGCGGCCAGCAGGCTCTCCACGGCGCGGTCGCGCGGCGCCCCGAGCAGGTGGCGGAAGGTCAGCAGGTCCCCGGGCGGGATGAGGCGGCGCCGGCCGTGGCGGGCGAGGCAGGCCTCCTCCATGAGGTGGATCGTCCGGACCCGGCCATGCCCCAGGGCCCGGATCATGAGCCCGACCATGTCGTGATGGATGGCGCCGCACTCGACGTAGGCTTGGCCGCGGGCGGGCAGAAGTTCCGCAAGGGCTGCCGCGCGGTCCCTGTCCATGTCGGAGATCTTCGCGGCGTCGGCCATGGCGAAGTCGTTCACGGCTGCCAGTATCCCATCGAAATCCTTCTTCCCGGCCGCCGCGTAGAAGGCCAGGAGCTTCGCGCTCCACTCCCGTTCCCGGGCATACACGGCCCACGGCCTGCCGCCCGTGGGGATGTCGTCGGGTCCGTTGCCCGCGGCGAAGAACTCATGGATGCCCGCGAGTTCGTCCATCCAAGGGTGCACTTGGCGGACGGCCGCCCCGCTGGCGTGCAGGACCTGCAGGGCGCGACACAGGGCCGTGGCGTACTCCGGGAATTCGAAGTCCGTGAGCATCAGGTACTCGTCGATGGGGAGTTCGCCGGCGAGCATCTCCTCGAAGCCGGGCGTGCGCGGTTCCTCGAGGACGATCAGGTCATGGCCTTCCATGGCCCGGGCGGCGAAAGGCGCCGTCTCGGGGCGGAAGACGGTGAAGCCGAGGGTGACGGTCGAAGTTTCGGACATGTGCGCAGCGTACACGCCGTCCGCCCGGGATGGCGAGGGGTATTTGACCACCCTGTTACGGCCTGCCGGAGATGTTGCGTCATCAGTGCGCCTCGTCTACACCCCGAACCGACCACACACTGCGCCCGCACGGGACGGTACGGGTGGTTCCGATCAACATTCTGCACAGGGCGGACATTGTGACCATTAACGCTGTCGGGCGCCGATGATCCGCGGCGCCCTGATCAAGACCGTCGCGAGCCTCTGCGCAGCCTTGGTTCTCCTGGGAGTCATCGGCTACGTCTTCGAACCCGAACTGGAAGCCTTCGCCCGCTGGGTGGCCGAACGCCTCGGGGTTGGCGGGCTTGCCGCCATCATACTGGTCACGGACACCTTCATCCCTCCTTTTCCCAACGACGTCCTGCTGCTGGTCATCGCCAAGAGCGACCTCAAGGCGGGGTGGCCGCTGCACGTAGGCGTGCTCGGAGCGGCCTCGGCGTTGGCGGGAACCCTGGGTTGGACCCTGGGCAGGTGGCTTGGCCGGAACTCCTTCATGCGCGCCGTGCTCGGCGAATTCACGGCCGAGCACGAAAACCGCATCCGCAAATACGGCTTCTGGGCAGTCCTGGCCGGCGCCCTGACGCCGTTCCCCTTCTCCGTGACCTGCTGGGGCGCGGGCGTCCTGGGCCTTGGCTTCCGGCCGGTGCTGGCGGCCAGCCTGTTCAGGCTCCCCCGGTTTTACCTCTACTACGGGGTCATCGTCACCGGGGTGTCGTTTTTCGGCAGGGTCTGAGCCGTTCCATCCCGTCGGTCGTCTTGCCTGGATCGCTACGGAAGCGTCCTGCCGCGTCATCGCTCCGGTTCGGGGCGCCACAGGAAAACGTCCAGATCGATCACCCCCGCCGGGTCGAATTCAACCCCTTCGTTTTCCAGCAGGCGCTTCTGCTCTGCACCGCCCGCGTATGTTTCCAGGGCGATGCGCCCTTCACGGTTGACGACGCGGTGCCAGGGCAGACCCTCCTTCTGCGAGCATGCGTGGAGGGCGCGAGCGACCTGCCGGGCCGCCCTGGGGTTGCCGGCCATGGCCGCGATCTGGCCGTAGGTGGCGACCTTGCCCGCGGGGATGCGCCGGATGAGTTCGATGAGGCGTTCGGTGAAGGTTTGTCGTGTCATGGGGGAGCGCCCGCGGTTGCGTGCCCGGTGTCGGCGTATGGTTTGCGCTATAGGCCCGCGACGCCAGGACATCAACATCGTCCACGGCCGCCTCGCAACCGGGCAACGGCCGCACGGGCAGGTCTGGCGCGGCGGATCGTCGACAGCCGGCGGGGACGTCTCAGTTCGCGGCGGTCAGCGCGCCCCGGATCATGCTCAGGCCCATGACCAGGATCATGGAGAAGAGGATGCGCCTGAAATGGCCTTCGCCGAACCGCCCGGAGACGCGTATTCCCGCCCAGCCACCGAGGATGACGGCGGGGAGGGCCACGGCGAAGAGGGTCAGGGCGCGGGCGGAGTAGAGCCCCGAGAGCCCGTGGGCCGCGACGATGAACAGGCCGCTGACGATGAAGAACGCGCCCAGGGCGGCCTTGATCTCGCGCTGCGACCCGCCGCGCAGGCTCAGGTACACGGCCAGAGGCGGGCCGTTGAATCCGAAGGCCGTGCCCAGGCTCGTCGACAGGAACCCCGCCAGTGCGCCCCAGCCGGCCGCCAGCCGTCTGGCATGGGG
>DPKT01000191.1 GCA_003542385.1 Desulfomicrobium sp. | reverse complement strand
GCGCGCCAGTCGGCGGATCGTCCCGAGGCGTCCGGCCGGACAGCTCCGCAGCCCCGTCCCGCTTCTCCGCGCCGCGGAGTTTTCGGGCTCGGCGCGGCCTGATCGGATTCCAGTCCATTGAAATGAGAAGCCCCCGGCAGCGATATCGCTGCCGGGGGCTTTCAGTTTTGTCGGGGTGCGGGGTCTGCGGTCATTTCCTGGGCTGAACCAGACCTTCCGTGGTGTTGTCCTGCAGCGGCGACACCTTGAAGAGCTGCCTGCCTTCGTTGGCAGGCGCCTGGGGCAGAGGGTTCCGCCTCATGGGGTCGGGCGCCCGGTCGCTGGAGTTCTGCACGTCGGCGGGGGTCTGCGTCGGATCGTTGAAGAGAAGGATGCTGACGCGCCGGTTGCGAGGGTCCTCGGGGTTATCAAGGATCAGCGGCTGCGTGGCCGCATAGCCGGCCACGCGGACCATGCGCTTGGGCTCTATGCCGAACTCCTGAAGAATGAGTCTGGCGGAGGACGCGCGGTCCGTGGAAAGCTCCCAGTTGGTGTAGCGCGAATTCGGGCCGCCCAGGGGCACGGCGTCGGTATGTCCTTCGACAGCGACCTGGTTTGGCATGTCGCGCACGGTCTCGGCGATGACCTTGAGCGCCTTGCGCGCGTCGTCCGTCAGCTGGGAACTGGCCGACTCGAAGAAGGGGTTGCCCTCGCCGTAGAGCATCTGGATGCGCACGCCGTTGTCGAAGGTGTCGATGATCAACTCCTCCTTGAATTCCTTGAGGCGCTCCTCGATCATCTTGGCCATGGCTTCCTTCAGGATCTCCTCCTGGGACTTGCCTTCGGCGTACATGCCCACGGTTCCTTCCATGATGATGGGCTTCAGGCGCTCGGGATCCGAGGCGGTCTGGCCTCCCGCGCCCATGGTCATGGATGGCGGCGGCCCGTCGATGACGGAAAATTCTTTGAAGTAAATGGACAGCTGCTCTTTTTTCTCGTCGGGCACGTTGTTCAGGAGCCACATCAGGAGGAAGAAGGCCATCATGGCCGTGACGAAGTCCGCGTAGGCGATCTTCCAGGCGCCTCCGTGATGCCCGCCGTGGCCGCCTTTTTTGACTTTCTTGATGATGACGGCTTTCTTATCGGCCATGACGTCTCACCTGTGCCTGTTCGGACATGGTCGGGCTACTTCCTGCGCACGGCGCTTTCGAGTTCTTCGAAGGTGGGGCGGGCGGAGCCTGGCACCGCCCGGCGGGCGGCCTCCAGGGCCAGGGCCGGCGCCCACCCGAGGGCGAAGGACATGATGGCGGTCTTGGCCACGTTGAGGAGCGTGTGCTGGTCGCGGACCTGGTGTTCGACGTTGGTGGCGAAGGGTGCGACGAAGCCGTAGGCCATGAGGATGCCGAAGAACGTGCCGACGAGGGCCGCGCCGATGTGCGCACCCAGGACCTCCGGCGGTTCGTTCAAAGCGCCCATGGTGATGACAACGCCCAGGACGCAGGCCACGATGCCCAGGGCGGGCATGGAGTCGGCGAGCTTGCTGATGGAACCGGCGGCGATCAGCTCCTCCTCGTGGTGCGTATCCATGTCGATGTCCATGATGGACTCGAATTCATGGGGCTCCATGCCGGCCATGGCGTAGGTCTTCACGTTGTCGCAGATGAAGTCGAGGACGTGGTGGTTTTTGACGACAAAGGGGTAGGGCGTGAAGATGCTGCTTTCCTTGGGCTTGTTGGCGTGGCTTTCAAGGGCGATGATGCCCTCGTGCTTGGCCAGGGTCAGCAGGTCGTAGAGGGCGCGCAGCAGCTGGAGGTATTCGTCCTTGCCCGGGGATTTGGCCTTGAAGGCGCTGGCGAAGCCCTTCATCGTGAGCTTGATGACCTTTATGGGCGACGCGATGAGGAAGGTGCCGATGGCAGCACCGAGAATGATGACGAATTCCGCGGGCTGCCACAGAACGCTGAAATTTCCGTGGGCCATGATGTAGCCGCCCGCAACGCATCCCATGACAACCACAAGGCCTATGATCGCGAACATTGAGGTTTGACCTGCCCCTCTCTTTGAAGTGTAGCGTTATCGCGCTCAGCGGGGCTGCCCGCTGTCGCTTGTCCGACGCAAAAACCTAACGAAAAAAAAGCGTGACGTCTAACACCGGATGACGGGCGCAGGCCCGCGGGTTCGGCTCGTTCTGCGGAAGCTCAGGGCAACCTGGAGCGTATGGCCTGGGCCCGCTGGGAGTACTTGGCCGCCTCGTCCTCCCGGCCCGCGTCGGTCATGGTCATGGCCAGGCTTTCCAGGGTCAGGGCCACGGAAAGGTCCTCGGGGCCGAAGAGGGCCTGCCGCACTTCCAGGGCGCGCAGGAGGGCTCCCTCGGCGCGCTGCAGGTTGCCGAGGCGGCGGTTGACCACGCCGAGGTTGAACAGGAGCTGGGCCACGTCGGGGTGCTGCGGGCCGAGGCTCGCTTCGCTGATGCCCAGGGCCCGGTCGTACAGGGCGTCGGCCTCTGCGAAGCGTCCCCGCGCATACTCCAGGGAGGCCAGGTTGCCAAGGGATATGGCGATGTCGATGTGATCATGCGGCAGGGAGGTTTCACGAAGGCTCAGGGCGCGTTCGTAGACCTCCTGCGCCTCGTTCAGGCGGTCCTGGGCGCGCAGGACGTTGCCGAGGGTGGTCAGCGGCACGGCCGTGCGCACGTTGTCCGGGCCGTATGCCTTGGCGGCGATGTCGACCGCCCGCAGTGC
>DPKT01000079.1 GCA_003542385.1 Desulfomicrobium sp. | reverse complement strand
CGGCCTGCACCGGGCAGGGTGGAAGGTCCTCCTGTCGGCCCGCACGGGCACGAGGGCCGACAGGCTGGCCCACTCCTTCCAGGCCGAACACGTGCCGTGGAGCGAGCGGCACGAGGTGCGGCCCGACCTGCTGGTCAACACCACGCCGTTGGGCATGTCGGGCCCCTTCCAGGGCCTCTCGCCCTGGAAGGGCCCCCTCGCGGGCGTGTCCCTGGTCTACGACCTGATCTACAACCCGCGGGAGACCCCGCTGCTGCACCAGGCCACGCGCGAAGGCGTGGAGGTCGTGCACGGCCTGCCCATGTTCGTGCACCAAGCCCTTGCCCAGTTCGAGCTCTGGACCGGCCGGCGCTTTCCGCTGCCGCAGGCCCTGGCCCTCCTTGAGGAAACCCTGGCGGCCAGGGGCAAGGCGTGATCCGCTGCCCCTGGGTCGACCCGACCAAGCCCGACTACGTCCGCTACCACGACGAGGAGTGGGGCGTCCCGGTCCGCGAAGACCGCACGCTCTTCGAATACCTGGTCCTCGAGTCCGCCCAGGCCGGGCTTTCCTGGTACACGGTGCTGCGCAAGCGCGAGGGCTACCGTGCGGCCTTCGCCGGATTCGACCCGCAGGCCGTGGCCGGCTTCACCCCGGCCGACGTGGAGCGCCTTATGGCCGAGCCGGGCATCATCCGCAACCGGCGCAAAATCGAGGCCGCCATCGGCAACGCCCGCGCCTTCCTGCGGGTGCGGGAGAGCTTCGGCTCCTTCACCGAGTACCTGTGGCGGTTCGTGGACGGACGTCCCATTGTCCACACCCTGCGCACCCTGGCCGACTATCCCGTGACCATCGCCCAGTCCGACGCCCTCGCCAGGGACCTCAAATCCAGGGGCTTCGCCTTTCTCGGCGCCACGACCTGTTACGCGTTCATGCAGGCCACGGGCCTGGTCAACGACCACAGCCTCGACTGTTTCCGACGGAGGGAACTGCTGGGAACGTCCGAAGAATCGTGAGGCCGCAGACGGCGACCGAACGCTCGCCACGCGCGGCAAAACAAAGTTATGTCTGGCTTTGCGGAAAAAAATCGCATATTTTCCACGTAGTTTCTCTTCCCCTGAGCCGACGGGGCAGTGTCGGCAAACTCCTTGGAGGGATGCGGCATGAGCTTCACCGAACTGCGCAAATTCGTCGCCCCTGAAACGATCTTCGGCGTGGGAGCCCTGCTCGTTGCCGGGCAGTACGCCAGCAAGTTCGGCATGATGCGCCCCCTCGTGGTGACCGATCCGGGAATCGTGGAGGCGGGCTGGGCCGGCAAGGTCCTGGAGAGCCTGGCCGCCTTCGACATCGAAGGGGTCCTGTTCTCCGCGGTCTCGCCCAACCCCAGGGCCGAGGAGGTCATGGCCGGGGCCATGACGTACATGGAGCACGGCTGCGACGGACTGGTGGCCGTGGGCGGGGGCAGCCCCATGGACTGCGCCAAGGGCATCGGCATCGTGGTGTCCAACGGCGGCCACATTCTCGATTACGAGGGCGTGGACAAGATCATCGTGCCCATGCCGCCGCTCATCGGCATCCCGACCACGGCCGGCACCTCGGCCGACGTGTCGCAGTTCGCCATCATCAACGACACCGAGCGCAAGACCAAGATCGCCATCATCAGCAAGACCATCATCCCCGATGTGGCGCTCATCGACCCGCAGACACTGACCACCAAGAGCCCCTATCTCGTGGCCTGCACCGGCATGGACGCCCTGGTCCACGCCATCGAGGCCTTCGTCTCCAGCGCCCATTCGCCCATGAGCGACCTGCACGCCCTGGAGGCCATCAGGCTCGTGACCAGCAGCCTCCTGGCCTCCCTGCAGAACCCCGGCGACATGGAGCTGCGGGCCAAGACCATGCTCGGCAGCATGCAGGCCGGCCTGGCCTTCTCCAACGCCAGCCTCGGGGCGGTCCACGCCATGGCTCACAGCCTGGGCGGCTACAAGGACCTGCCCCACGGCGAGTGTAACGCCATGCTCCTGCCCCACGTCATCGACTTCAACTTCCCGGCGGCGCCCGAGCGCTTCCGTGTCATCGCGGAGACCATGGGCATCGACTGCCGCGGGCTGAACACCAAGGAGATCCGGACACGCCTCCTGCAGTCCATGATCGAGCTGCGCAACGCCGTCGGCATCCGCGAACATCTCGGGCAGAAGGGAATCCGCACCGGCGACATCCCGGTGCTCTCCGCCAAGGCCGTGCTCGACCCGTGCCTGGTGACCAACCCCAAGACAGCCACCACCCGCGACCTCCAAGTCATCTATGAAGAAGCGACCTGACGAGCCGGCGAACGACACGACGTCCCTGCGCGACAAGATCGTCGGCCTGAGCGAGTCCTCGGGTCGCAAGAGCTATTATCCCATGCTGCAGCAGAAGATCCGGGAGCTGCAGAACGAGATATCCGAGAGGTGGCGCGCGGAGAACACGCTGCGCCAGACCCTGGCGCGCATCAGCCGGCAGCAGGCCGTCATGGCCGAGATTTCCACGGACCCCAACGTGTTTCACGGCCGGCTGCGGGACGCGGCCCCCATGATCACCGTCAAGATGAGCCATGCCCTGGAGGTCAGCCGGACAGGCCTCTGGATCAGGCAGAGTGAGCGATTCATCTGCCTGGACAAGTTCGACGCCCGCTACGATGCGCACAGCTCCGGCCAGATTCTCAGACTTGAAGAGTTCCCGACGTACCATGCGGCCATAGTCCGGGAAGTGGTCGCAGCCGACAACGTCTACACGGATCCCCGGACCATGGCCTTCGCCTCGTCCTACCTCGCTCCCAACGGCATTGAATCCATGCTCGACGTGCCCGTGCAGATTGAAGGCGAAATCGCCGGCATCATTTCCTTCGAGCACACCGCAAGCCCCCGCTCCTGGCAGCCCGACGAGATCACCTTCGCCGGCCGCGTGGCCGACCAGGTGGCGCTGATCATGGAGAACAAGCGCAGGCGCATGGCCGAGGAGCGCCTGAGGGAGGCCCACGCCGAACTGACCAGGAACTTCCGCTTCACGGAGGTTCTCCTCGACGCCATCCCCATCCCCCTGTTCTACAAGGACTCGAGCCTGCGATATCTCGGCTGCAACCGCGCCTTCACCGAGGTCATGGGCGTCAGCCGCGAGGAGCTGCTGGGCAAGACCACCCGGGAATTGTGGCCCGACCTTTCACCCACCTATGAGGAAAACGACCGCTACCTGCTGCGCGGCGCCCCCAGAAGCACCTACGAGGCCAAGGTCCGCGACAAGGATGGAGACCTGCGCGAAGTCATCTTCGCCAAGCAGGTCTTCTTCGACGAGCGCAACCGCACGGACGGCATCATCGGCTCCTTCGTGGACATCACGGAACGCATCCGCTCGGAAAAGGAGTCGCAGCGCCTGCGGACACTGCTGTCGAACATCATCAACTCCATGCCTTCCATGCTCATCGGCGTGGACGCCGACGGACGCATCGCGCAATGGAACCAGCAGGCGGCCCGCGTGACGGGCGTCGATGAAGAAGAGGCCAGAGGCAAACCCCTCGGACAGATCGTGCCGTGGCTCGAACCTGAGATGCGCAAGATCCGCCAGTCCATCGCCGACAAGAAACCTTTCTTCGAAGGAAAACTGCGCAGAATCGTGGCCGGGGAGACGCTCTTCGAGGACGTGACCATCTATCCCCTCATCAGCAACGGGGTGGAGGGCGCGGTCATCCGTATCGACGACGTGACCGACAAGGTCCGCATCGAGGACGCGCTGGTCCAATCGGAAAAGATGCTCTCCGTCGGGGGGCTGGCCGCCGGCATGGCCCACGAGATCAACAACCCGCTGGCGTCCATCATGGGCAACGCCCAGGTCCTGGAGACACGCCTGACCCAGCCCCTGCCGCAGAACGCGGCCGCGGCCCGGGAGGCGGGCATCACCATGGAGGCCCTGCGCACGTACCTGGATTTGCGAGGCATCCCGAAAATGCTCCTGTCCATCCGCAGCTCGGGGGCCCAGGCGGCCCAGATCGTCAGCAACATGCTCAGCTTCAGCCGCAAGAGCGACGCGGCCCTCGTCCCGGAGGACATCACCTCCATCCTGGACAAGACCCTGGAACTGGCCAGCACGGACTACAACCTCAAAAAGAACTACGACTTCAAGAAAATTCAGATCGTCAGGGAGTACGAACCGGGCCTGCCCATGGTCCTGGGCTCCGCGAGCAAGCTGCAGCAGGTCTTTCTGAATCTTTTCCGGAACGGGGCCGAAGCCATGGGGGAGAAAAGGTACCCCGAAGGGCTGAGCCCGCGCTTCACCCTGCGGGCGCGAAGCAACCCGCCCTGGGTGCGGATCGAACTGGAGGATAACGGGCCCGGGCTGGAGGAACCGGTGCGCAAGCGCATCTTCGAGCCGTTCTTCACCACCAAGCCCGTGGACAAGGGCACCGGGCTTGGCCTGTCGGTGTCCTACTTCATCGTCACCGAGGACCACTCCGGCGTGATGAGCGTGCAGACCGCCGTGGGCGAATGGACGCGCTTCGTCATCGACCTGCCCGCCGCACCCCGTCGCAAATGAAAACGGCAGGCCCGGGGGCCTGCCGCAATCTGACGCACGCGCTTTCCGCAACGACTATCGGGAATAGACCTTGAGCTGATCGCCGGGCCGGATGTGACTGTTGGCCGCCAGCTTGTTCCAGCTGAGCAGGTCCTCGGCGCTCACGCCGAAACGCTTGGCGATGGACCACAGGGTGTCGCCCTGCCGGACCTGATAGCTGACCAGTTCCTTGCGCACGCTCTCGGCCTGGGCCTGGGCCTTCTTGGTTTCCTCGCGGCCCGCGTCGGGCACGAACAGCTTCTGGCCGACCTTGAGGGTTGCGGAACCTTTCAGGCCGTTGGCCTGCAGCAGGGTCGAGGGATCGGTCTCGAACTGCTTGGCTATGGACCATACGCTGTCGCCCTGCCGAACCACGTAGTTGGCCCGCTTGGAAGCCCACTTCTTCGTCTCGGCCACGGCGGGCTCGCCTTCGCCCGAAGCCTGGCCGGGAACGCGCAAGACCTGTCCCACGTTCAGTTTCTTGACCGTGTTGGCCTTCTGCAGATCCTTGACCGGGACGTTGAACTTCTTGGCCACGCCCCACCAGGTATCGCCGGGCTGCACCCTGTGGCTGGCGTACTCCGTGCGTTTGACGATGACCGGCTTCCTCAGGAACTCCTCAGCCTTGGCCACGAGGTGGCCGGGCACCGCGACCTGTATGGACCGCGTGGGCGGCGCCTCCTGCTTGCGCAGGGCGGGGTTCAGCTCCCGGAAGGACTTCCAGTCCATGCCCATGCTCTTGGCCATGGTCTGCAGATCCGTACCCGGAGCGGCCTTCAGCTTGGAAGGAGTCGCGGGCCGTCTGTCGAGATCGAGGGGTTCGAAGCCCAGTTTCTCAAGGTTCCTGGCCACTTTGACCAGGGCGAGAAACTTGGGGACGTACAGTTTCGTTTCCTTCTTCAGGTCGTCGGAGGCCTCGCACAGGGTGAAATAATCCTCGCTGCCGGTCTTCTTCAGAGCCCGACCCACCGCACCCTCGCCGGCATTGTACGCCGCCAGGGCCAGAGGCCAGTCCCCGAACTCGGCATACAGCTTCTTCAGGTACGCGATGGCCGCCTCGGTGGACTTGTACGGATCGCGCCGCTCGTCCACCCAGCTGTCCACAGTCAGCCCGTAAATCCTGCCGGTCTGAGGCATGAACTGCCAGATGCCGCCGGCTCCGGCCGGGGAGACGGCGAATGGGTTGAACCCGCTCTCGGCGAAAGGAAGGTAGATGAGGTCCTCGGGCAGGCCTTCGGCCAGAAAACGCGCCCGGATGTGCGGCAGATAGGCCTGGGCCCTCTTGAGCCACCCTTCCATGGTCCCCCGATGGGAATGGGCATAGTAGTGAAAATAGCGCTGGACTTCCGCATTATCATCGGTATCCAGGGCGACAGGAAAGGACATCTGCGCACTGAGGATGCTTTTTTCCTCGGCGGACAGCTCACTGCCCGCGGGGATGTCCTCCCGGCCCTGCAGGACATCGACGTAGTCGACATCCTCGTCCTGGGCCGAAACTTCCTGGGTGGCGTTGCCGGAGTCGGGGGATGTATCCTCTGCCTCTCCGGCGTCCTGCGCCGTCACGTCCACACCCGGTCCGACAGAGGCCGGGTTCTGGGCCTGCTTGGCGGGCATACACCCGGCAAGGGCCAGCAGGACGGCGAGCAGGATCACTCGTATATCGACTGTCAAAACAATCTCCTGGTCAAATGTTGGCCCCTGGGACGCGAAAAATCCATCCCAGCGAGATCGAGCATTTTGCCCTGCTACAGAAAAAAAACCGAAATTGCAAACCCGCCAGCCCGGCTCATCACGGATCAGCACATGAACGAAAATTCCGACCTCAGAAGCCATCTGACCCCCGGCCGCAAGCCCGTCCTCGAACTTCTCCGCACTCGTCCCGAGACCCTCGACACGGTCTTTCTGGCCGAGGACGCGCCCGGGCTTGGAGACGTCCTCAGCCAGTGCAAGGAGGCCGGCGTACGTTTCCGCAAGGTGCGCCGCGCCGAACTGGACCGCATGTTCCCCGGCAACCACCAGGGCGTGGTGGGCCGCCTGCGGGGACGGCAACTGGTGGACCTGGACAGCCTCATCGCCGAAGCCGGCCGCTGCCCCTTTCCCCTCATCCTGGCTCTCGACCAGGTCCAGGACCCCGGCAACGTCGGCACCCTGGCCCGCACCCTGCTGGCCCTGGGCGGGGCTGGGCTTCTTTTCCCGCGCGACCGCACGGCCTTCATCGGCCCGGCCGCGGCAAAGGCGGCGGCGGGAGCCCTG
>DPKT01000064.1 GCA_003542385.1 Desulfomicrobium sp. | reverse complement strand
CAAAAAACCGTAGACCGATACATGCTCCGGAATATCTCCGATCCATTCCACGCCGCTGGGCTTGAACTTGACCTTGGGATCAAGCCCCCGGGTCACGGCCTGATTGATGACGTTCTGCTTCTGCTCCTTGAGAAGTTCAATGAACCGCCGCTTGTTGCGGATAAATTTTCGGAACAAACGGTCTTGCGCCTTCAGGAATCGTGCGATGGCTTGCTGCTCTTCCTGCGGAGGGCAGACCACCGGCATGCTCAGAAATTTATCGGGATAGAGCCTGAGCCGGGAAGAGCGAATGCCCGTTGACCGGCAAATGTATTCCGACCGATATCCTTCAATCCGCAACAGACTGTCGAGATAGTAGTAGTCGTAATCCTGGTTGCTTCTTGGCCGGTAAACGCCATAGGCGGGACTCACAATTCCAGCATGGTTCGAGACGCCCAATGCAGACATCCAGGCCCACATCGTATTGATGATCAGGTCTCCGGGTTGGCAACGTTTCTGACCGACATTCGACTCGGCCTTGAACATGGTCACGTTCTTCTGGCTGCGGGGAGTCACTCCGGTGATGTGCGACACCGAGAGCATTTCTTCATCGCCTGTCAGGGAGCGATCATCAATCTCCTTGAAGTAATACTTTGCCCGCTTCTCAGGCCAATGTGCGGGGATGCTCCCGACCCAGCTCACAACCGCGTCCTTGTATTCTGGATAAGGGGCCAGCTTCATCACTCAGCCTCCCCGACAATCTGTTCCAGCAGCCCTTCGGTTTCCTGCTCCAGGGCATAGATGTCATCCTTAATCTCATCCAAGGTGCGCATGGGCGCGGGCCGGTAGAAGTGGCGGGTGAAGGAGATTTCGTAGCCCGTCAGTGTTTTGCCCGGGTCGATCCAGGCATCCGAGGTGTAGGGCAGCACCTCGCGCCGGAAGAACGCCTCGATGCCGCCGTCTTCCAGAAGTGGTACCTGCTCGCTGTCGCGCAGGGCGGTATCCGGCTCGTATTCGACCACGCAGTGTTTGCCGCCCACCTCGGCCTCGAACAGGCCGTGGATGGGATCGGGCGTGGCCTTGCCCGGCTTGTGGACCTTCTTCAGTACCGGCGCGGCATCTTCGCTGGTGTCGCAGAGGTCGCTCTGCAGCAGCTTCTTGCGCTTGGCGGTGAGCTTGACACCGTGCTTGTCGGCATCGGTGTCGCAGGTGTCCATGAAGGCATTGAAATCGAGGTGCGGCCCGGCTCCGATGGTCTTCGCCACACGACGGGCCAGGTTGGCCAGCGGCTCTTCCCTGGCCTTGGCGCAGGCCCGCTCGAACCGGTCCAGCCGGGCCGGGCTCAGGTCAACGGCAAGGCGCAGCGGGCGGTCCACCGTCACCTTCCAGTAGCCGAAGGCCTCGTTGGGGAAAATCTTGGATTTCTCGGTTTCAACTGGATTGACCACCAGGTCGCAGATGGCGCGGATGTGCTCCTCGGAGAACTCGCAGTTCTTCTTGCCGAGGTTGCGGCGCAGCGGTACGTACCATTCGGTGGCGTCGATGAGTTGGACCTTGCCCCGGCGCGTATCAGACTTGCGGTTGGTCAGCACCCAGATATAGGTAGCGATGCCGGTGTTGTAGAACATGTTCTCCGGCAGGGCGATGATGGCCTCCAGCCAGTCGTTTTCGATGATCCAGCGGCGGATGTTGCTCTCGCCCTGACCGGCGTCGCCGGTGAAGAGCGACGAGCCGTTGTGAACCTCGGCGATGCGGCTGCCGAGGCGGGTGGTGTGCTTCATCTTGGAGAGCTTGTTGACCAGGAACATGAGCTGCCCGTCCGAGGAGCGGGTGATCATCTTGTATTCCGGGTCGCCGCCGTGCTGGGTGACAAAGCGCGGGTCCTTGATATCACCCTTGCCGCCCAGGCGCTCCAGGTCGGTCTTCCAGCTCTTGCCGTAGGGCGGATTGGAGAGCATGAAATCGAATTCCTGCGACGGGAAGGCATCGCTGGAGAGCGTGGAGCCGTACTTCATGTTCTCCGCCTCAGCCCCTTCGCCTTTGAGCAGCAGGTCGGCCTTGGAGATGGCGTAGGTTTCCGGCTGCACCTCCTGGCCGAACAGACGAATGGAGACATCCTTGCCGTGGCTTTCGGCCAACTCGGCCAAGCGCTCTTCAGCCACTGTCAGCATGCCGCCGGTGCCGCAGGCTCCGTCATAGACGAGGTAGGTGCCCGATTCAATATCGTCGGCCACCGGCAGGAAGATCAGGTCGGCCATGAGCTTGACCACGTCGCGGGGCGTGAAGTGCTCCCCGGCCTCTTCGTTGTTCTCTTCGTTGAAACGGCGGATCAGCTCCTCGAAGATGGTACCCATGGAGTGGTTATCGAGGGCCGGAAGCAGCTCGTTGCCGTCCACGTCCCGCACCGGCTTGGGGCTGAGATTGACGCGGCCGTCGAGAAACTTCTCGATCAGGTGGCCGAGGATGTCGGCCTCGATCAACGTGGGGATCTGGTTGCGAAACTTGAACTTGTCGAGGATCTCCTGGACGTTGGGTGAAAAGCCATCCAGATAAGCTTCGAAATCGGCCTTGAGCTGTTGTTGCTTGGCGCGGTTCTTCAGGTCGCGCAGGGTAAAGGGCGAGACGTTGTAAAAGGCCTCGCCTGCGGCCTGGCAGAGCGCGGCGTGCTGGTTGGCGATTCCGGCCCCGTCGAGTTGCTTCTTCATGCCGAGCACCTTTTCCTTGCTCGGCTCCAAGAGTGCGTCGAGACGGCGGATGACCGTCATTGGCAGGATCACGTCGCGGTACTTGCCGCGCACGTAGACATCGCGCAACACGTCGTCGGCGATACCCCAGATAAAATTCACGATGCTGTTGTGGATCACATGGTTCATAGCCCGCTATTACTCCTTGCGCTTCTTGTCGGTTTCCGCAGGCTCGGCCGCGCCGCCAGCCTTGACCCACTCGTCCACTTCATCTTTCTTGAACTTCCAAAGACGACCCATGCGGTGGGCGGGCATACCATGCTTGTCGATCCACTTGTAAACGGTGTCATTGCTGACCCCGAGGTACTTGCAAATCTCGGTTATTGATAACCAGCGGTCTTCCATCTCGTTCATTCTCTTGCTCCACGGGCGCTTTGGTTGTTTGCCACGTCCGACAGAGGCGAAACGGGAGAGACTGGACGCACCTCTCCCAGGTTAAAAAACTCCTTTAATATACAAAGACGCTATGTGCTATGTCAAACGATCTTTACCGATTTGAGCCGATTATTTTCTATCACGCTCGATGCCAGACGCCGGTGTCAAGCCGGGTGCCGTTATCAATGCATGGCATCCAGTAGGTCCAGGCAGGAATCGAGGTGCGCCCGCACAGCACCGCCACCATCACCCGCTGATACATGCTGTGCCCGCCGGGCCGAAATCCTTCCAGCCGGTCGATGGGCGGCAGGTCGCGTTGCGGGGCGGTGAAGGTCACCAGTTCCCCATAGATCAGATCCCAGTCGCCGGTCGGGCGGCCGAAGCGCGGCGTGCCGATCTCCTGTTGCCTGCGGGCGTCGGCTAATGGGTCGGCGGTGCCCCGGGCCAGGATCAGCCCTTCCGGCACCTCAAGCGCCGGGAACCCGGCATGGAGGTGGTAGAGCCTGCCCCAGACCACGGCCGGTTCGGTGCTGCGGGCCTGGGCGCAGAAACGTTGATGGTTCCAGTAGCCCCGTTTCAGGGTGCCGTAGACGAAGAGCCGGAGGATGGTCTCGGGACTGTCTTCCGGATTTGTGTTCAGCTTCGAGGATTCTCCAATGTTCATGCATTCACTCCTTCGGGCAGTGTCCCTTTGCGCTCCTGGGGTATGAAGCGGAATTCGCTGTTTTCGATGGCCCGCACATCCTCGTGGCGGATGGTGAGCATGGTCATGGGCGGCACCTCTAGCTCGCGCCAACCCTTCTCGTTGTCCACGGCAAAGTCGATAAAGGCGTCGTCCGAGGCGTAGAGCACCACCCGGTGCTGGCGGTGGATGCGCAGGCAGAGCGGCTTGTTGCCCTTGAGCACGGTGATGGTGCCGGGGGCGAGCCGCGAGGCCAGCACGGCGCTCATCTGGCCGCGACAAAGGGCAAGCGCCTTCTTCAGGCCCTCCTGGTCGATGGGGCCTTCGGGCGCGAAGCGGTCGGCCAGGCGGAAGATCAGCTCGCTGTCCACCTCGGCATCGAGAGCGGCATCGCCGGAGTCCTTGGCATCCTGCCGCAGATCTTCCTGTCCATCCTGTTCCGGATGCCTGCGTTCATCCTGTCCATCGTCCGCGAGTGCACCCTGTCCGCTGTGCGTTGCGTGCGCATTCTGCTCACCCCCGGCGTCAACCGCTATGAAAGCATCAAGGTCGTCATGGCGGGAACCGTGACGGCCGTCATTGGCGTTTACATTGCCAGGATCATTTCGGCGGCAGTATCCGTCGTCCCGCTGCTCAATACCTTCAATCGCCAAGTGACGGATGTCCTGACAGGCGTTTTCGTGACCTCCATCCCCCTTTCAGCCATCTACTGCTTTGAAAAGAACAAGCACCTCCTCACGTTCAGGGTGCGCGAGTCCGCCCCTGCCGTGGCCGCAGCCCAGCCAGCCCAGAACGCCGACGGGGCGGAGTCGGTTCCGGAGTGCGTTGCCGCGCCACCATTCCTGACAGAGCCGGAGGGAGCCTCCGGGGAAGGGGAGGCGGCAGAACCGACTCTCGTGCCGGAAGCACAGGTCGAGGAGGCCGCTCGTCCAGAGCGGGAGGGCGTAGCCGAGTCTGCGAGGAAGGCGGGTAGGCGGACCATGGAACTGCTGCGGCTTCGCGATCGGAACGCGGAAGCGGAAGCTTGACCGGCAATCCGGATCGGCAAATCAGCCGTGATCCCACGGGCGTTTCATCGAGCGGACTATTTTGGGAGCACATATGAAAAACATCATGCTTATCATCATCTGTGCGGCCATATTCGGCTACCATTTCTATTTCAAACCTGAATCCGTGAATAAGTGTTG
>DPKT01000344.1 GCA_003542385.1 Desulfomicrobium sp. | reverse complement strand
CCGCCCTGCTGCCCCCCGGACGGGCCCGGGACTTCAACCAGGCCATGATGGAGCTGGGCAGCCTGGTCTGCTCGCCCCGCAACCCGGCCTGCGTCGCCTGCCCCCTGGCCGGATGGTGCCGGGCCAGGGCCCTCGGCGTGCAGGAGGACAGGCCGGTCACGGCGGTGCCCCCCGAGCCCGTCTACCTGACCATGGCCACGGGCGTGCTCGTCCACGACGGGCTCGTCCTGGCCCAGAAACGGATGCCCGACGACATCTGGGCCAACCTGTGGGAATTCCCCGGCGGCATCGTCGAGGACGGCGAAAGCCCCCAGCAGGCCGTCATCCGAGAATATCTGGAGGAGACGGGCCTGGCCGTCAACCACCCCGAACCCATCGGCTCGTTCAGGCATTCCTTCACGAGGTACCGAGTGACCCTGTACGCCTACGCCGTGACCCTGCTCTCGGACCCTGCCGAGATTGAACTGCGCGCCGCACAGGAACACCGCTGGGCCACATGGTCGCAGATCAGGGCCCTGGCCTTCCCGGCCGGACACCGCAAGCTCGTCAGGCACCTCGACGCGGACGTGAAGTTTCTGGCGGGGGTGCGGCCGTGATCACCTTCCTGCTCCTCGCCCTGGTCGGCTTCGTCGGCATCGTCACCCTCCTGACCTACACCCTCTACTGCTACGAGGAAACGAACCAGTCGGGAAGACCGCTGGCGCCCTTCCTGGCCATGGCCGGGCGGACGGCCTTGCGCAGCGTGGCCAGCGAACTGGTCATCGTCGCCCTGCATCCCCTGGGCCTGTGGCCGGGCCTGTGGTCCAGGCCCACCCCGGGCAGTTCGCTGGTCGTCCTGGTCCACGGGCTCTTCCACAACCCGGGGGCCTGGATTCTGTTCCGGCGCCGACTGCACGCCCAAGGCTTCGGCACGGCCTGCTTCCGCTACGCCAGCTGGGGCTCGCGGTGGGAGGAGACCGTAGCCGACCTCACGACATACCTGGCGAAAATTCTGGAAGAAAACCCCGACCGGCCGGTGCACCTCGTCGGCCACAGCCTGGGCGGCCTGCTGCTGCGCTGCGCCCTGGCCCAGTCGCCCGACCCGCGCATCCGCACGCTGGTCACCCTCGGCACGCCCTACGGAGGCAGCAAGCTCTCCCCATTCGCCCTTTCATCCCTGGGGCGCTACCTGACCTACAGGGGCGAAACCGTGATGCGGGTCGCCACCCTGCCGACCCCGGCCGACGTGCGTTGCCTGGCCCTCTATTCCCCGGCCGACAACATGGTCCTGCCCAATTCCGCCCTGCGCTGCGGGCTGCAGGGCTGGGATGAGCGGCAGACGCGGCCCGTGAGCCACGTGGCCATGCTGCACTCACGCGACGTGTTCGATAAGGCGCTGGAATGGGTGCGGCGCCCGGCCTGATTCAGTCCGTCGGCGCCTGGCGCGCGAGCAGGCCCACGAACGTGTCCGCCGGGACCGGGGGCGAGAACAGGTAGCCCTGCCCTAACTGGCACCCCAGGGATTTGAGCAGGTCGAACTGGCCGGTGTTCTCCATGCCCTCGGCCAGGGGCGTGATGCCGAGGCTGTCGGCGATGCCGAGCATGGCACGCACCAGGGCCAGGGATGACTCGTCGGGCAGGTTCTTGACGAAGGCCCGGTCGATCTTGAGCACGTCGAAATGCAGGGACCGCACGTAGGACAGGGACGAGTACCCCGTCCCGAAATCGTCCAGCGCCGTGGACACCCCGAGACCGCGCAGGGAATCGAGGATCGTCCGGGCCTGCTCGATGTTCTCCATGTAGACCGTCTCCGTGACCTCGAGGGTCAGGCGCACCGCCGGCAGGCCGCTTGCGCCCAGGATCCTGCGCACCTCCGACAGCAGGTTGCCGCGCTGGAAATGGCGGGCCGAGATGTTGCACGAGACGCGCAGGTCGCCGTGCCCCTCGTCGCTCCAGAACCGCGCCTGTCGGCAGGCCTGGGAGAGCACGACGAGGTCGATGTCGGTGATGAGGTTCGTCTGTTCAGCCACCGGAATGAACGCCGCCGGCGGAATCAGCGTCCCGTCGGGTTTGCGCCAGCGCGCCAGGGCCTCGGCCCCGACGATGCGGCCGCTCTCCAGGTCGATGATGGGCTGATAGAAGGCCTCGATCTCCCCCGCGTCCAGGGCCAGGCGCAATTCCCGCTCGATCTCCATGCGCTGCTGCACGTGCAGGGTCAGCTCCGGGGAGTGGAACTGGAACATGCTCTTTCCCGCCGATTTGGAATGATACATGGCCAGGTCCGCGCACCGCACCAGTTGCCCGGCCGTCTCCCCGTCCCGGGGGAAGACGGCGATGCCGACGCTCACGCCGAGATGAATCTCCGAGTCTTCGAGATGGAAGGGCTTGCTCAGGGTTTCGATGAGGCGCCTGGCCAGGTCGGCCCAGTCTTCCTCCCCGGCGCCCACGGCCGAAACGATGATGAACTCGTCGCCGCCGAGCCTGCCGACCATTTCCGAGGTGGTCAGCACCGAGGCCAGGCGCTGTCCGACCTCCATGAGCACCACGTCGCCGGCGGCGTGGCCCCAGGAGTCGTTGACGATCTTGAAGTCGTCGAGGTCCAGGAGCAGCACGGCCAGGCTGCCGGAATGGGGGCGCAGGCTCTCCAGGGTCCTCGAGAGGCGGTCCAGTGCGCAGAGCCGGTTCGGCAACCCCGTCAGGGCGTCGGTATAGGCCAGTTCCTGCAGTTTGGCCTCGGCGCGGCGCATGTCGGTGATGTCGAGGAAGAAGGCGATGGACTGCTTCGTGCGCGGGATGAGGGCCACGGTGACGCGAACGAAATGCATGCCCCCGGAAGCGTCGACAAGGCGGGCTTCGTAGGAGCGCGGGGCCGAGTCCTCGCTCTCGCGGCGCCGGACGTGGTAGTTCAGCATGCGCCGGGCGTCCTCCTCCACGAAGAAGCGCATCCAGGACGGGTGCGCGGCAACGTCTTCCTCCGTGGCCCCGACCAGATGGAGGAACTCCGTGTTGGCCACGGCGATGGTCGTGTCGTCGTTGATCAGGATGCCGGGCGTCCCGGTGTTCATGAAGATGGCTCGGTAACGGGCCTCGGACTGTTCCAGCAGCCGCCGCGTCTGCTCCATCTCCCGGATGTCCAGAAACGTCTCCAGAAGGTACTCCTCGTCGCTGCGCGTCACGGTGGTGGCGGACTTGAGGATGTCGATGCGCTCCCCGCCGCGGCCGATCAGCACCCGCCGGGAGTTGTCGCAGACCTGCCCCAGGTCGATGACCGGGCATTTTCCCGATTCCGTCGGGCAGACGAACTTGTGGCAGGACCTTCCGAGCACCTCCTCCTCGGTCTTGCCGAGAAGTTCGCAGGCGTAACGGTTGGCGATGACGATGACCTTGTCCCGTTTGCGGATGAGCATCACGCCGACCTTCAGGACGGCCAGTACTTCGGCCAGGAAGCGCTCGTTCTCGCGCACGGACCGGAAGGCCGCGTCCGTGATCATGCTCAGCTGGTCGATCTCGTCGCAACTGGCGTCCAGGGCGCAGATCTGCGCGTCCGGGGCGTCCCGCACCAAACGAGAACGCAGGTCCGCGAGTCGGGAAAGAATGCTCTTGTCGAGGAAGAAGAGACCGGCGAAAAAGCCGACGACCCCGAAAAAGATGACCACGGCCAGGCTGTTTCTCATGGCCGAACTTACATACACCGCGAGTTCCCGCGGGGCGTTGGCGATGATGGCGATGGGTTCGCCGCCGGCGGCGTCGGGGATCAGCAGGCCGCTCCAGATTCTCGTCCGCTCCGGAACAACCACGGCCTTGTCGAAGGCTTCCGCAGCCCCGTGCAGCGGACGCATGGCCTCGGGCAGGGCCCTCTCGGAGGCGACCATGAGGCCCAGATCGAGCTCCGTGCGGCGCTTCAGTTCGAGCATGTACGGCGTGTCGATCTCCTGGATCATCCACAGCCAGCCCCTGGACGGCCCGCTCTCTTGAGAGGTGAGGACGGTTTTGCTCCCGGCTATCCAGAGCTTCCCGTCGATCTGCGCCACGGCGGTGCCTCCGCCAGATCCACGCCCAGCGGCTTCCATCCGGACCGCCTCCTGCACGTATCTGATGAGGCCCGGCACGGGAGCGCCGAATTCACCGTTCTCGGAGTCCTTGAAGGACGCGTGCAGAATCTCCCCGGAAACGGAAACGAAGATCATGGCATTCAGCCGCTGGTTGCGGAAAACGTCAGGGGTGACGTTGCTGGCCACGTACTCTTCCGTCGGCTCGTGCATGAAGGCGTAGGTGTCGTCCCACCACGCCCAGTCCTTGAGCAGGGCGTCGATCCTGTTCATGTCCTGCTGCAGGGCGTTGCGGGCGCGACGCGCGTTGGCCGCGGCCAGTTCCCGCTCGAAACCGTCGACGCGGTCGGAAATGATGAGTCCGGCCATGAGCACGCAGGCGAGCCCCATGGCCGTGAAAATGGCGGTCAGGACGATGGTCGTGCGGATGCGCAGGCTGGCGAACGGACTGTAGGACATATGTATGACAATAGTTTCAACGTGCCGAACGGGCAACGAAAAATCTCGAACCGCCGAATTTTCCGGCCGCCTGGGATGATACCCGCACAGCCTATGCACGCCGGGCGTTGCGCTGTCAAATGCCTGAAACGACAGACTGCGCGTCCGGAAGGAGAACATGGAAAATTTTGCGCGCAGCGGTATTTGTGGTACACCGAAACCGCCATTCGTGGCATGCTCGCCCAAAAGGGAGACCGCAATGAACCCACCCTCCAGACTCGACGCCATCGTGCTGGCCATGTCCGATCCCGCTTTCTACCCCCACGAGGTGTCAGGGATCGAAATCAGGCAGACGCACATTTCCTCGGTCCTCCTGACCGGACAGTGGGCCTACAAGCTGAAGAAACCCAAAAACCTCGGTTTTCTGGACTTCCGCGACCTCGGGGAACGCAGGCGTTTCTGCCTACGCGAGGCCGAACTCAACAGCCGCCTGAGCACCGGCGTCTATGCCGGTGTGGTCGACATCCACGAGGACGACGGCAGGCTGTCCTTCGGGCCCGGGGGACGCGTCGTCGAGTACGCGGTGAAGATGCGGCAGTTGCCCGAAGAGGCGAACCTGGCGCACCTCCTGGAATCGGGGACGTTCAATGACGACCGGCTGGAGGACCTCGGCCGGGTCCTGGCGGCCTTCCACGCCGGAGCCCTGCGCAGTCCGGACATCGACGGCTTCGGCGACCCGGAACTCATCCGCTTCAACATGGAGGAGAACTTCGAGCAGATCGGTCCATATGTCCCCGGTCTACTGGACGCGGACAAATGGGAGTTCATCCGGCAGGTCAGCCGCGCGTTCTGGCAGGACCACCAGGACCTCTTCCGGCACCGCGTGCGCAGCGGTAGGATCAGGGACGGCCACGGGGACCTGCGCGCTGACCACGTCTACCTTCACGAAGGCATTCAGATCATCGACTGCATCGAGTTCAACGACCGCTTCCGGTACGGCGACACGGCCCTGGACCTGGCCTTCCTGAAGATGGACCTGGATCGCCTGGGGTTCGCGGAGGCCGCCCGCAGCCTCGTCGCGTTCTACGCCCGGGCGGCGTCCGACCCCGAGGTCTACGCGCTGCTGGATTTCTACGCCGCATACCGCGCCCTGGTCAGGCTCAAGGTCTCCTGCATGTCCATGGACCAGGCGGACGAGGATCGACGCGCCCTCCTGCAAAGCGACAGCCGAGCCTACCTGGATCTGGCCTTCCGCTACGCCCTGTCCTTCGGACGGCCGACGCTGTGGGTCTTCTGCGGCCTTCCATCCTCCGGCAAATCGACCCTGGCCGAACGGACCGCGGCGGCGCTGTTCATGCCCCTCTTCTCCTCTGACGCCGTCCGCAAGGAGGACGGGGAGATGCCTGGCGCATCGGTGGTTCCCATCGACGCCGGCCCGTACCGCCCCCTGCTGCGCGGCCGCATCTACGCCCGACTCCTCAACCTGGCTATGGAGCGGCTCCGGAACGGGTCGTCCGTGGTCCTGGACGCCACCTTTTCCGAATCCAGATGGCGCCGGTCCGCTATCCAACTGGCCGACGACCTCAAGACGGACATCGTCTTCGCGCATTGCGTCTGTTCCACCGCAACCCTCAAGCGCCGACTGGCCATGCGCGACACGTCTCCGGGCGCATCCGACGCCCGGCTGTTCCATCTGGACGAAATGCAGAAGCGCTACGAAGGGTTCGACTCACACCCCGAAGATACATACCTACGTATCGATACGGATGAAACGGTAGAATCCTGCCTCCATATTCTGCTTTCCAGGGCCCACGCCCTGAAAACAATTCAGGCCGAGCGCATCGCCGGCCGGCTTCGCTGACAGGGACGAAGCGAATATGCGCCTGAAAATATACGAAAGACGACATGTCATCCCGCCGGTCGCGGTATGGTCCCAGGGTCTGGCCACCGCCGTGCAAGCGGCGGGACATGGCGTTGAATATCCTGTATTTTCAATCAAATACCTAAATCCGGCGGATCAGGTG
>DPKT01000272.1 GCA_003542385.1 Desulfomicrobium sp. | reverse complement strand
GCGCGGGCAGGCCTGGGGGTGGGCCGGGTCCGTGCCCAGGTTTTCGTCGAAGATCCAGCAGCGGGCGCATTTCTCGCCCTTGGCCTTGCCCACGACCACGGACACGCCGGCCACCTCGCCCTGGACGGCGTCGGCCGGGGCCGGGGCGTCGGTGACGGCGGCCTGGCTGACGATGAACACGTCGCGCAGGTCCGAGGCCACGGACTTGAGGCTCTCGAAGGCCTCGCCCGTGGCGTGGAGGGTCACGCTGGCGTCGAGGGAATGGCCCAGGGCCTTGGACTGGCGCAGGGGCTCGATGGCCTTGGTCACGTCGCCGCGCACGGCGAAGACGAGGTTCCAGACGGCCTCCTCCTCGTCGCTCAGAAGCCGCCCCTCGATTTCGGGGACGCGCATGGCGAAGACCGTGCCGCCGGCAGGGCGCATGGCCTCGGGCAGGTGCTGGAAGATCTCCTCGGCCGTGAAACTGAGGATCGGCGCCATGTCGTTCACGATCATGAGCAGGATGTGGTACAGGGCCGTCTGGGCCGAGCGGCGCTCAAGGCTCGTGGCGCCGGTGACGTAGGCGCGGTCCTTGATGATGTCGAGGTAGTAGGAGCTTAAGTCCGTGGTGCAGAGGTTGTGCAGGTTGTGGTAGACCTTGTGGAACTCGAAGCTCTCGTAGGCGGCCTGCACGGCCTGGTGTCGGGAGCGGACCATGTTCAGGGCGTAGCGGTCCAGGGAGAGCATGTCGGCCGCGGCCACGGCGTCCGCGGCCGGGTCGAAGTCGCTCAGGTTGCCGATGATGAAGCGGCAGGTGTTGCGGATCTTGCGGTAGGCGTCGACCAGGCGGCCGATGATCTCGTCGGAGATGCGCAGGTCCTCCTGGTAGTTCTCGGAGGCCACCCACAGGCGCAGCACCTCGGCGCCGTGCTTGGCGATGACCTCCTGCGGGGCCACGACGTTGCCGATGGACTTGGACATCTTGCGCCCTTGGCCGTCGAGGACGAAGCCGTGGGTCAGCACGGCCCGGTAGGGCGGCACGCCGCGCGTGCCCATGGAGGCCAGAAGCGACGAGTGGAACCAGCCGCGGTGCTGGTCCGTGCCCTCCAGGTACAGGTCGGCCGGGAAGGAGCACTCCTCGCGGCCCTCGACCACGGCTGCGAAGCTCGTGCCGGAGTCGAACCACACGTCGAGGATGTCGTCCTCCTTCTCCCAGTGCGTGCCGCCGCACTTGGGGCAGGTCAGGCCCTGGGGCACGACCTCGGACAGGGGCGCCTCGAACCAGTAGTCCGCGCCCCTGGGGTGGCTCTCGAAACGGTCGACGACGGAGTGGGCCCAGTCGCCGTCGAACCAGGCGTCGCCGCAGTCCTTGCACAGGAGGGCGATGATGGGCACGCCCCACATGCGCTGGCGCGAGATGCACCAGTCGGGGCGGAACTTGATCATGCTGTGGATGCGCTCCTTGCCCCAGGACGGGACCCAGCGCACGTCGTTGTCGATGGCGTCGAGGGTCTTGGCGCGCAGGTCGTTCGCCTCCATGGCGATGAACCACTGGGTCGTGGCCCGGAAGATGACGGGCTTCTTGCAGCGCCAGCAGTGCGGGTAGGAGTGCCGGATCTTCTCGCTGGCCAGGAGGTTGCCGACCTCGGTCAGCTTGGCCATGACCAGGGGGTTGGCCTCGAAGACGTTCTTGCCGCCGAAGAACTCCACGGACGGCAGGAAGCGCGCCTGGTCGTCCAGGGGGGAAAGGATTTCCAGGCCGCAGCGCAGGCCCGTCTCGTAGTCCTCGCGGCCGTGGCCCGGGGCGGTGTGCACGCAGCCGGTGCCCGTGTCGAGGGTCACGTAGTCGGCCGTGACCACGGGGGAGGGGCGGTCGTAAAAAGGATGGCGGGCGACGAGGCCTTCGAGGGCCGCGCCCGTGACCGTGGCCAGGGACTTCCACTCGGACCAGCCGAACTTCCCGGCGCAGACTTCGGCCAGTTCCTTGGCCAGGACGTAGAAATTCCCGCCCGTCTCGATGAGGTCGTACTCGAAGTCCGGGTGCACGGCCACGGCCAGGTTGTCGGGGATGGTCCAGGGCGTGGTGGTCCAGATGACGATGTAGCTTTTGCCCGCGGCGGCCTGGGGGAAGACCTCAGTCAGCCTGCCGGATTCCAGGGGAAAGCGCACGTAGATGGACGGGGAGGTGTGGTCGTCGTACTCGACCTCGGCCTCGGCCAGGGCCGTCTCGCAGGAGCCGCACCAGTAGATGGGCTTCTTGTTGCGCTGCACCGAGCCCTTTTTGTAGAAATTGGCCAGTTCGCGGGCCGTGGCGGCCTCGTACTGGGGCGTCATGGTCAGGTAGGGCTTGTCCCAGGTGCCCAGCACCCCCAGGCGCTTGAACTCCTCGCGCTGGATATCGAGGTACTTGAGGGCGTATTCCCGGCACTTCTGGCGGATTTCGAGGATGGAGTACTTGTCCTTGCCGCCCAGTTCCTGCTCGACCTTGAGCTCGATGGGCAGGCCGTGGCAGTCCCAGCCGGGAACGTACTGCGCCTTGCGGCCCGTCATGTTGCGGTGCTTGACGATGACGTCCTTCAGGATCTTGTTCATGGCGTGGCCGATGTGGATGTGGCCGTTGGCGTAGGGCGGCCCGTCGTGCAGGACGTAGGGCTCCTTGCCGTCGTTGGCGGAAACCATGGCCCCGTAGGCGTCACTGGCGTACCAGCCTTCGAGCACCTTGGGCTCGTTCTGGGTCAGGCTGGCCTTCATGGGGAAAGTGGTGGAGGGGAGATTGAGGGTTTTCTTGTAATCGCTCATGGGGCGGCGCTCCTGAAAGGTTATGCTCTGCGCCGTCCGTCCGCGGGACGGACGGCGCCGGTTCGTCAAGTAATGAAGTGGAGAACAGTGGAATATCCCGCACCCGAAGTCAAGTTTGCAGCGTCTTACAAGCCCTTTTCCCAGGCGTAGGCCGAGAGTGCGATGGCGTCTATGTCGTCGTGCCGCGGGACCCAGGCCATGGTCGCCCGGATGCGCGACGGGTCGGAGATGAGTGCCGGGGGGTCGCCGGCGCGCCGTCCGCTCTCCACGACGGGGAAGTCGACGTCGCTGACCCGTTTCACGGACTCGACGATCTCGCGCACGGAGTAGCCGTGGCCGTAGCCGCAGTTGAAGACGCCCGAGGGGTTGCCCGATTCCAGATGCCGCAGGGCCAGGACGTGGGCCGCGGCCAGGTCGGCCACGTGGATGTAGTCGCGGATGCACGTGCCGTCGGGCGTGTCGTAGTCCGTGCCGAAGATGT
>DPKT01000050.1:1142-2592 GCA_003542385.1 Desulfomicrobium sp. | reverse complement strand
GGTACTGCCCCCTGACGGACCTGGAGAACGAACTGCTGCGCCGGGCCGGCCAGGCCGGGTACGACGGGAGTTTCCTGGAGCACTACCTGCTGGCGGTCATCTACCCCGAAGGGCTGACGCGCGGGGTTCAGCTGGCCCTGGCCGCGGCGGTGCTGCTGATCAATGGGGGGATGTACGGATGGATGCTGGCCAGGCGGCTCAGGAGCCGGCCCGGGCCGCGGTGAGGGAAGGCGGCAGCACGCGCTGCACCCGCTTGAGGCGCGGCCACCAGTAGGCGTCGAACTCCGAGACCGTCACGCCGACGGTCGAGGATGCGTGCAGGAACCTGCCCCGCTCGACCACCACGCCGATGTGGTCGCCGCGCTTGTCGATGAAATAGACGAGATCTCCGGGCCGCATGTCGGCCGGCGGCACGTTCTGCCCAAGTCGGCTCTGCTCGCGCGAGGTGCGGGGCAGCTCCAGGGCGAAGGCCTCCCGGAAGACGACCTGCATGAGCCCGGAACAGTCGACGCCGCGGCGGTCCGTGCCGCCGATGCGATGCGGGACGCCCTTCCAGGCCTCGTAGCTGGCCAGGAGGGTTTCCTTCACGGCAGGCTGTCTGACGGGCTGCTGTACGGGCGGAGCGGACGGGATGGATTGGATGACGGTCTTGGACGCGCAGCCGACGGACAGGAAAAGGGCGCAGGCGGCGAGAACGAGGAACGGGCGGGTCAGGGGAATCGGAGACGTGAGACAGCGCATACCCATTTACCCATGTACCGCCGCCAGGGCGGGATCGGGGCGAGGCTCGGGCCTCAGCCGCCCTTGCGCATCAGCGCGTCCTGGTCCCTTTCGTCAAGAATCCGGCGGACGCGGATGAGACGCTTGGACCAGTAGCCGTCGAACTTGGAGATGATCACGCCCTTGCGGCGGGAAGCGTGGAGGAACTGCCGGTCGTCGATGGCCACGCCGACGTGCTTGCGGCCACGGTCGATGAAGTACAGCAGATCGCCCGGGCGGATGTCGCCCTTGGCCACGGACTCACCGAGCTTGGCCTGGTCGCTGGAACTGCGGGGCAGATCAACTTCGAAGGCGTCGCGGAAAATGGCCTGGACCAGTCCGGAGCAATCGACGCCGCGGTAGTCGGTCCCGCCGGCGCGGTATCTGACGCCCTGCCAATCCTCGTACTGGGCCAGCACGACATCGCTGATGGAGGGGACTTCCTCGACCGACTCGAGGACATCGTTCGACTCCGCCTCGTCTTCGTATTCGTTGTCGAAGTCCGCATTCAGGGACATATCGCCGAAAAGGTGTTCCTGGTCATCGAAAATGGCCGCGAAGTCGGCCTCGCGGGGCGGGGCGGGAACGGGAGCGTTTTCCTGGTCCGTCACAGGCGCACAGGCTGTCTGATGATCTGAAGTCTGCATGCCGGAACCCGGTCCCGCAACCTTGTGGGTGCATCCCCCGCCGG
>DPKT01000050.1:0-1017 GCA_003542385.1 Desulfomicrobium sp. | reverse complement strand
CGATTTTCTTCCGCACGGATCTTGCTAACACGGGAGCCGCCCCATGCGTCCTTCAACACGACTGATCCACACCCCTCATACACCCTGCCCTGTCGCCCGCACCGTGAACCCTCCGGTGCAGCGCGGCTCCACCGTCCTCTTCGACAGCCACGCCGATTTCCTGCGGGCCGGACGGGGCGAGTACCCCGGCATCACCTACGGCACAGACCGCCTGCCCCAGCAACGGGCGCTTGAGGAGGCGCTGCAGGATCTGGAAAAGGCCGCCCTGACCCGGGTGTTCCCCTCGGGCATCAGCGCCATCTCCGAGACGCTCATGGCCTTTGTGCAGGCCGGAGACCACGTGCTGGTCTGCGACAACGCCTACGGCCCCACGACCCGCTTCTGCCATGAGGTGCTCGGGAAATTCGGCGTGCGCTGCGACGCCGTACCGCCGGACGTCGGCGCGGACATCGTCCGATACCTGCTTCCCGAGACGCGCCTCGTCTTCCTGGAATCCCCCGGCTCCATCACCTTCGAGATCCAGGACATCCCGGCCGTGACCGCCGAGGCGCGCAGGCGCGGGATCGTCACGGTCCTCGACAACACATGGGCCACGCCCCTGTTTCTCGACCCCTTCGAACTGGGCGTGGACGTGATCATCCAGTCCGTGACCAAGTACATCTGCGGCCACTCGGACCTGCTCATGGGCTCGGTGTCGGTCAACGCGGACCACGCGCAGACCCTGGCCGGGTTCTATGCCTGCCGCGAGATCTACGCCTCGCCCGAAGACTGCGCCCTGGCCCTGCGGGGGCTCAAGACCCTGGACGTGCGCATGCGCGCGCACCAGGCCTCGGCCCTGTCCGTGGCCTCGGGTCTGGCCGGGCACCCGCTGGTGGACACGGTCCTGCACCCGGCCCTGCCGTCCCACCCCCAGCACGACCGCTGGAAGCGCGACTTCCGCGGCTCGTCGGGGCTCTTCGCCATCACGCTGAAAAAGGAATACCCCGACGACGTTCTCGGCCGCTTCCTCGACAGCCT
>DPKT01000074.1 GCA_003542385.1 Desulfomicrobium sp. | reverse complement strand
CGTCGCCCCTGGCGGCCCCGCCGGCCGAGGCCCGGCCTTACGGCACGGACCACGACGGGAAGCCGACCCGCACCCTGACCCTGCTCCGGGAACCCCTGGCATGGAGCGGCGGAGGGACGCTTCCGGCCGGTGGGGCGTGGATGTTCGATTCGGATCACGAGGGGCGCCGCAACCTGTATTTCACGGACGCCTCGGGGCGCATGCGGTCCTTTTTCGGCAACGAGCCCGAGGCCGACGACGCCTATGCGACCTACGATTACGAGCGGCACGAACTCTATTTCTGTTCCAACAGGTCGGGCCGCTACCGAATCTACCGGTACCGCAACACGGGGCGCAGCCTCGATTTCGCGGCCTGGCTCGGCGACGCGGGCCTGGCGCCGCGCATCGAGCCCGTGCCGGAACTGGACGGGCCGGGGCAGACCATGGCCCCCTTCGTCTGTGAGGGTGTCATGTTCTTCGCCTCGGACCGCCCCGGCGGACGCGGCGGCTTCGACCTCTACGCTTCACGGCGGACTGGGTCGGGCTGGGGCGCGCCGCGCAACCTCCAGGATGTCCTGCCCGTCGGCGTGGAAGTGAACACGGCCGGGAACGAGTTCAGGCCGTCGGTCCTGCTGCTGGGGTTCAGGGAGAAACCCGAACTGCGGCTGCTCCTGTTCTCCTCGGACCGGCCGGGGGGACAGGGCGGGTACGATCTCTACCTGACCGCCCTGCCGGCCTCTGCAGGGGCGGACCAGTGATGCGAAAGGCGTTGGTTGTGGTATTTTCCGGAGTCTTTTACCCCATATCAGGCGGCCCTGTTCCAGGGCTGGAAATGTCCATCACGAGGTGTTCATGAAGAGGAAGCTTCTTTTCGGCGGCCTGCACGTGTTTCTGCTCGTATTCCTTCTGCCTTTCCTCGCCCTGGCCTGGACCGCAGGGCTGCAGGAGGCCGCCGAAGCCGTGGCCCGTGGCGCGGCCACGCCGGCTCAGGAGATGCTCGTGTTCGTGCACAACAAGGAGGTCAACCTCCTGGCGCAGGAGGGACGGATTTCGCTGTCCAGCTACGAGACCTGCCAGGACAAGTTCTTCGAACTCAACGAGGACCTGGTCAAGAAATCCGTTCGGGATGCCGGCTTCGACTCGAGCATCAGCGACCGCAAGTTCAACCCGGGCACGGACACGGATGTCAACGTGAAGGGCACGGGCGGCAGGCAGGTGACCCTGGAGGACATCAAGAACATCGACGCCAACTATCAGAAAAATCTCAAGCAGCACTTTAAGGAAAAGGGGCTCGATCCCCCGACCGGCAAGGTCAACACCGAGACGGACTTCATGCCCCATCCGGACCACACGGATCCCGACGAGTTCAAGCGCATCGTCAAGTACGTCAACGAAAACGGCGGCACGGCCTACACGGACCCAAGGGCGGCCTCGGCCCAGGGCAAGCTCGGCACCGACAGGGTGATCCGGGTCGACGAGGCCTCGTCGTTCAGTTCGACCATGAAGGACATGGCCGACATGAAGATCCAGAAGGCCAACGCCCTGCGCAACGAAGCCGGCGCCATCCGCAATTCCAACCCCGGACGCGCCGAATACCTCGAAGCCCAGGCCCGGCAGTACGACTATCAGGCATCCAAATACCACGAGCGCATCCGCGACATGAACGCGCAGATGCGGCGGGACTACCTCGGGGAGAAGGGGGCCGTGCCCGGCGCGGCGGACGACGCCGCAAAGGGGACTGGGAACGTGAAGAAAGGGCTGGAGAAGGCCTCGGGCAACATCAAGTCCGGGGGGCGCAACCCCTTCACGGGCAAGGACGCCGCGGCCGTGCACAACCTGCATCAGAGCGGGCTGCAGGGGGCCACGGACGACATGATCGACACCCTGACTGCCATTGCCAAAAAGGACCCGACCCAGCTCACGCAGGTCCGCAAGGCTCTGGAGGTGGAGGTCAAGAGGCTGCCGGCCAACAGGGCCGTGCAGGCCGTGGACCGCATCGATGACGCCTTGAAGGGCATCAAGGGCGTCGACGGCAGCTTCGCCAAGGTCGTCTTCGGAGAGGCCAAGTCGGCCAAGCAGGCCGCGGATGCCGCCGCCAAATGGGGCGCGTACAAACAGTCCCTGAAGAACGTCAGCGGCATCAGGAGCATGACCAAGATTTCCGTGGTCATGACCGCCGGCGGGGCTCTGCTCACGGGTTATCAGGGGGTGAGCATCGCCTTGGACAACGTCAAGGCCACGGACACCCTGTGGGATTTTTTCCGCAACTGCTACTACCACTCCGCCTGGGAGGGCACGGGCATCGGACCGGCCTTCGAGCAGGCACAGCGGGAGGAGATCGAGCGCTACATGAAGGAGTTCGAGGCCGGGCAGTCGCCGTCCATGACCAAGCACGTGACCTTCACCATCCTCAAGACCGGCGTGTACCTCGGCAAGGAGGCCCTCATCGGCGTGCTGTACCTGCCCGACACCATCTGGGAGTACTTCACCCAGGAAAAGGAGATGGAGGCCTACGCGGCCATGCAGAACGAGCTGGCCAAGGTCATGCGCCAGATGGTGCTGGACCGCCAGGCCTTCGAACAGGTCATGGCCGACATGAAAAAGATGGGTCTGCACGACTCCGACGCCAAGGACTACCTGAACTGCCTCTGCGGGGGCTGCGGCGGGTCCCTGGGCGGGTTCTTCAACCCCGGGTGCACCGCGGAAGTCGGCCACGGCCCCTGCCAGTGCAACGGTCCCCTGTCCATCTGGAAGACGCCCCTGCCCGCCGGCGACAAGCAGGCGCAGTACGACTGCTTCAACAAGGTGGCCAAGATGCGCTACGACGAGGCCCGGGCAGTCTTCGACCAGTGGAACCGGCAGGCGGCCGAGGAGAACGCCAAAAGCGTCCAGCCGCAGATGGACAAGATCCGGGCGGACATCGTGAACCGCAAGGCCATGGAGGATGAGGATACGGCCCGGGCCATTTCGGACCGCTTCGAGGGCGTCAGGGAGCTTCTGCGCCCCGAGGACGCCGACTACGTACGCGGTACGGTCGGGCCCTACCTGGAGAATTTCGCGGCCAGGAATGTGGAGCGCGGCGACATCGCCAGGGCCGTCGACAACCAGGGCCGGGCCGTGAACAAGGTCGGCACGCGCGACTTCCAGTCCGAGGCGTACGCCAAGCAGCGCCTGGCCCAGTACGAAAAGTGGGACAAGGCGTGGGGTGAGGCCAGGAAGACATTCCCGCAAATCGAGGGCCTGGCGCGGGCCGGGAAGGTGCAGCAGGCCGCCGGCGCCATCGAGAACCTCGAATACCGCATGCTCAAGGACCACCTGCGTCCCTTGCCGCCGGCCGTGAAGGACCCTGACTTCCTGGCTCTCAAGAAGCGCGTGGACGGCTACATGGCGGAGTACCGGGAGTTCCTGGCCAAGGAGTCCGAGCGGATCTCGGCCCTGGTGCGGGAGCGGGAGCGACGCGCCGCCGTCAGGGCCATCGGGGAGCTCATCGAGTCATGGGAGCACGCGCCGGCCAAGCTCAACGAACTCAACCAGTGGCTGGCGGCCTGCAAGGCGGGGGTCAAGGAGGCCGAGAACGCCAAGGCCATGGGTGAGCACTACGAAAAGGCCGGGGACATCGCCCAGGCCATCCATCAGTACAAGGTCAGCCTTACCCTGCAGGTCGATGGCGACGTGACGAGGGCCCTGGAGAGGCTGCAGCAGCAGTCGGCGCAGGGCGCCGCCTCCGAGCCCAAGACAGCGGCCAAGGCGCAGCCTGCGGCCTCTGCCTCCCC
>DPKT01000058.1:5530-5703 GCA_003542385.1 Desulfomicrobium sp. | reverse complement strand
CCGAAATGGCCCTGGCCGGCCGCACCGGCGCCGACATCGATGTCGACAAGGTCCCGGCCCTGAACTGCCCGCTGCCGGAACAGCGCCTCTACAGCGAATCCGCCAGCCGCTTCGTCGTCACCGTGGCCGACCAAAACCGCGCCGCCTTCGAAGCCCTCTTCGCCGGCGACTTC
>DPKT01000058.1:712-5435 GCA_003542385.1 Desulfomicrobium sp. | reverse complement strand
TTTAAGCATGCCTCCGGCGGGCAGGGGACTCGTCCCCTGCACCCCTTGCATGGGGATGAACTTCAAACGCGAGACGGGCGACCCATTGGGCCGCCCGTCTCGCGTTTACAACCTGTTGAATGGGGTGCAGGGGGCGCGCCCCCTGCCCGCCGGAGGACTTATTTGTAATAAACCTTGATCTCGTTGGTCATGACGGTCCCCATGCCCGGGGTGGCCTGGCCGCTGGCGATGATGACGTTTTCGCCTGGCTTGAAGCCTGCGTATTCCTGGACGAATTTCTCGGCGCGTTTCTGGTGGCTGCGCGGTTCCAGGGGGCTTTCGACGGGGTTGATGCTCCAGAAGAAGTTCATCCAGCGCAGGATGCGCGCGTCGGTGGTCATGGCGTAGATAGGCTGCGCCGGGCGTCGGGAGCTGATGTAGCGGGCCGTGGCGCCGGTGGTCGAGTGGCAGACCAGGGCGGCGCTGTCGGCGTTGTCGGCCATGAGGCAGGCCGAGTAAGCCAGGAATTTGGGCGGGTTCTTTTCGGCCTTGGGCATGTAGGGGCCGCCGATGCGTTCCAGGTAGTAGGGCTCGGCGTACTGGGCGATCTCGTTGATGAAGCGCACGGCCTCCACGGGGTAGCTGCCGATGGCTGTCTCTTCGGAGAGCATGACGCAGTCGGCGCCGTCGAGCATGGCGTTGGCCACGTCCGTGGATTCGGCCCGCGTCGGGATGGGGTTCTTGACCATGGACAGGAGCATCTGGGTGGCGACAATGGCCGGCTTCTGGGCGTGGCGGCAGGAGCGCAGGATCTTTTTCTGGATGATGGGCAGCTCGGCCGGGCTGCATTCCAGGCCCAGGTCGCCGCGGGCGACCATGATGGCGTCGGCGACCTCGAGGATGGATTCGAGCTTCTCCACGGCATTCTTGCGTTCGACCTTGGCCACGACGGGAATCCAGGTGCCGTGGCGGGCGATTTCGGTCTTGATGTCCTCGATGTCGTCCTTGCTCTGCACGAAGGACAGGGCCACGGCGTCGATGCCGATGTCGAGGCCCTGGTGCAGGTCGCGGCGGTCCTTGTCGGTCATGGCCGCGACGCGCAGGGTCTTGCCGGGGAAGGCGATGCCCTTGTTGGATGTCAGGATGCCGCCGTTCAGGGCCTCCATCATGACCAGCCGGTCGGGTTCGATGACCTTGACCACGGTGAACTGCAGCATGCCGTCGGACAGGGACACGGGCATGCCCTCGGCCAGGCCTTCGAGAAGTTCGGGTACGTCGAGGCTGATGAAGATGTCGCCCTCGCTCTTGGCCTCCATGTCGGGAGCGCCCAGGCAGACGTAGGCGCCCTTGCGGATCTGCAGGGGCGAGCCCTTGACCTCGCCGATGCGGATCTTGGGGCCGCAGAGGTCGCCCATGACGGTCAGGCGGATGCCGGTCTGCTTTTCGACCTCGCGGATCTTCTGGATGACCGGGCCGAAATAGGCAGCGTCGGCGTGGGAGAAGTTGAGGCGGAAGACCCGCACGCCGAGTTCCACCATCTCCTTCATGACGTTCTGGTCCATGGAGGCCGGGCCCAGCGTGGCCACTATTTTCGTGCGCATAAGCATATCCTCAGTTCTGTGTGTTGGATGACTAGAGGATTCCATACAGGGGTCCGCCGGGCAGGGCAAGGGCGTCCACCTTTTTCTCGATTTCCGTAACGTCCGCGAGCGGCGGGGCGTGATAGGTCTTGAGGCGCGCGTCCACGACCATGGACGAGCAACCCCAGTGCTTGCAGCGGGTGAAGGCGTTCACGCCGTAGGTGTCCGTGGCCGGGTCCGAGCGGGTGAAGGCCACCCAGAGGAAATTGTCCCAGTCTGCGGCCGTGAAGTCTGCGTCGTCGGCCACGACGACGAGGGGAAAGCCGTCCAGGCCGCCCTGGGTGGTCAGGGCCGCGGCCAGTTCTTCCATGGCCGGGTCGTGGGTGTCGCGGGGCCGGTCGTGGGCAGGGCCGGAGAGGACCAGGATGCCCGGGGCGAAGACGCGGGCTCCGTGAAAGCCGTCCGGCAGGTTCAGGGCAGGGGCGCTCGTGGCCAGGGTCCGCTTGGGGCCGCCGGTGGCGGTCCACAGGACCTTGGAGCCCTGGTTCAGGCTGATGCCGGAATAGTCCAGGGTGTCCATGGTCGTGCGGGTGATGAAGTGCAGGTCACGGGAGAGGTCCAGGCGCTCCAGCACGTGGCGGAAGAATTCGGGCACGTGGTGGCAGGACAGGGACGGCTCGTCCTCGCGGGCGGCGATGATGACGTACTTGGACAGGGAGGTCTGGGTCGTGCCGAGGAGCGAAAGGCCGTTGGTAATGAGCTCCTGGGGCTGGCGCTCACCCGCGTAGGGCACGTAGCGCTCGCTGCCCACGGCCAGCAGGAGCGGGTGCACGCCTGCGGCGTCCACGGCGTGGACCTCGTGCACGCCGCCGAAGACCTGGGGGACCAGTTCGGCCGTCAGCTCGTGGATGAAGGCCCCGAACATGGTGTCCTCCTGGGGCGGCCGACCCACGGTGGTGAAGGGCCAGATGGCGTCCTCGCGGTGCAGGACCTCCTCGACGCGCATGACGGGAAAGTCGTGGACCAGGCTGTAGTAGCCGAGGTGGTCGCCGAAGGGGCCTTCGGGCTTCTGGGCCGTGGGGTCGATGTGGCCGCGGATGCAGAAGTCCGCCTCGGCCAGGACGGGCAGGCGGCCGCGGCCCGTGACCATGGGGATGCGGTGGCCTCCAAGGGCGCCGGCGAAAAGGATCTCGGCGATGCCCTCGGGCAGGGGCATGATGGCGGCCAGGGTCATGGCCGGAGGCCCGCCGACGAAGACATTCACGGGCAGCTTCTGCCCGCGGGCGATGGCCTCGGCGTGGTGGTACCCGATGCCGCGGTGGATCTGGTAGTGCAGCCCCACTTCCCTGTCCTGCTCGAAGTCGTTGCCCGAGAGCTGGATGCGGTACATGCCGAGGTTCGAGCCCATGAAGCCGGGCTTGGACGGGCTCTCGGTGTAGACCAGGGGGAGCGTCACGTAGGCCCCGCCGTCCATGGGCCAGGACACGAGTTGGGGCAGCTTCGAGACGGACGTGGTGCGGGCCATGACCGGCCCGGTCTTCACGCTTCTGGGCATGGTGTGCCAGCCGCCCAGGGCCAGGCCGGGCCACAGCCACGGCTTCTTCATGACGGCCGCGGGGTCGGCCTTGGCCGAAAGCATGGCCTCGACGCGGCGCAAGGTGGAGCGGAAGATGAACCGGGTCCGCTCCAGAGTGCCGAAGATGTTCGCGGCCATGGGAAAGGCCGTCCCCTTGACGTTCGTGAACAGGAGCGCCGGCCCGCCGGCCTTGAAGACGCGTCGCTGGATGGCGCCGACTTCGAGATGGGGTTCGACGGGGGTGTCGATGCGGACGAGCTGCTTGGAGCGCTCCAGGTCATCGAGGCAGGACTTGAGGTTGCGGTAGATCATGGGGCGGGCTCCCGAACTGGGCTTGGTGGACGGTATGGACGAGATGGACTGTATGGACGGACACGGACGGGCACGACCAGACCCTGTTCGGGGTGCAGGGGGCGCGCCCCCTGCCCGCCGGAGGCATGCTTTACCTGTAGAAGGTTATGTGCACGTTGGGGTTTTGGCGCCATTCGTCGAATTTTTTGCGCAGCCAGCGTTTGAAGATGTTGCGGGTGGCGGGCAGCAGGATCAAGAGGCCCATGATGTCGGTCAGGAAGCCCGGGGTCAGGAGCGTCATGCCGGCCAGGAAGATGAGCAGGCCGTCGAGGAGCTCCTCGGCGGGCATGAAGCCTTGGGCGAGGTTTTCGCGGATCCGCATCATGACGGCCAGGCCCTGCATGCGGGCCAGGTGCGCGCCGGCCAGGGCCGTCAGCAGGACCAGGGCGACGGTGGGCAGGACGCCGATAGCACCGCCCACAGAGACGAGGACGTAGATCTCGGCCACGGGGATGACGGCGAAGAGAAGGAAGAGTTTGCCGAGCATCAGACCTCCCTGCCGGCCAGCTGGTCCATGGTTTCACGGTCGCGCAGGCCCAGGAAGTAGAGGACGCCGTCGAGGCCGACGTTGGAGATGGCCTGGCCCGCGCCCTGCCGGACCACGGGCTTGGCGTGGAAGGCGATGCCCAGGCCNNAGCATGGGCAGGTCGTTGGCGCCGTCGCCCACGGCGATGACCTGGGACAGGGAGATGTGCTCCTTGGCCGCAATCTCCTTGAGGAGCCGCGCCTTGCCGGGGCCGTCGACGATGTCGCCGACCAGACCGCCGGTCAGCTTGCCGTCGCGAATTTCGAGCTCGTTGGCATGGACGTAGTCGATGCCCAGGCGCTCCTGCAGGCGGCGGCCGAAGTAGTTGAACCCGCCCGAGAGGATGGCGATGGTGTAGCCGAGACTCTTCAGGGTGCGGATGAGGCGCTCGGCCCCCTCGGTCATGGGCAGGGTGGCGGCGACATCCTGCAGCACGGATTCGGGTAGGCCCTTCAGGAGGCTCACGCGCTTGCGCAGGCTTTGGGAGAAGTCCAGCTCGCCGCGCATGGCGGCCTCGGTGATGGCCGCGACCTGTTCGCCTGCGCCTGCGCGCTTGGCCAGTTCGTCGATGACCTCGGCCTGGATGAGGGTCGAGTCCATGTCGAAGCAGACCAGGCGGCGGATGCGGCGGAAGGCGTTGTCCTCCTGGAAGCCGATGTCGATGCCCTGCTCGCGGGACAGGTCCAGGAAGGCGGCGCGCATGGCCGAGAT
>DPKT01000058.1:0-647 GCA_003542385.1 Desulfomicrobium sp. | reverse complement strand
ATGCAGTCGATGCTCAGGCCGTTGCCGGTGATGACCTCGGCCATGGCCGCGAGGTTGGCGGCGGTGATGGTCCGGCCGAGCACGGTCACGATGTGGCGCTTGCGGCCCTGCATGCCGACCCACCGCTCGTAGTCGTCCTCGGTGACGGGCGTGAACTTGAGGTTGAGGCCCTGGTTGTGGGCCCAGAACAGGAGGTCCTTGAGGATCGGCGAGGACTCGCTCTCGCGGGGCACCTCGATGAGCACGCCCAGGGAGAGGTCGTCGTGGATGACGGACTGGCTGATGTCGAGGATGGTCACGCCCGAGGCGGCCAGCTGTCCCATGATGCCGGCCAGGAGGCCGTTCCGGTCCGTGCCGGAGATCTGGATGAGGATGATTTCGCGCATAGCTCTCTAGTGCAGAAGGTTCCACATGCGGATGGCGGCCCATTCCAGCACGACGGCAGGGTTGGCGCCGACTTCCAGGCTTTCCAGGGCGTTTTCGACGACGACGCCGACCTGGCGCACGGCGACCACGTCCAGGCGGGAGGCCAGCAGCCGGGCCAGGGCGGTTTCGGGGTTGCCGTAGCCGGCCTGGACCAGGCAGCGCTGCACCTCGCGCAGGACGCCGTCGGCAAGGCTCGCGTCCACGTTGCCCTTGCGGCCCGT
>DPKT01000314.1 GCA_003542385.1 Desulfomicrobium sp. | reverse complement strand
GCGCCGCGTCCGAACGACTCTGCCAGAGCCGCAACAGTTGCGCTGTGTCAAATACGTGCTTGGTGCTCTATGTACGTCAATCCAAGGCTGCGGAGGAAGGCCTGGTAGATCCAGCACTCCTCGTTGTCCATGGCGGCCGAGCCGACGGAGGCCAGACCTTCGGTGCGGTTGACGACTTCGCCCTTGGCGTTCTTCTCGGTGAAGGACGCGTCGCGGACTTTCTTCACGCGCTTGGCGATTTCGTTGAGCATCCAGTCCCAGCTTTTCTCTTCCCATTTGTCGCTTCCGGCGGCGCGGTAGCGGGGCTTGGTGATGCGCTGGGGGTTTTCGGCCAACTGGTAGGTCGCCGCGCCTTTGGCGCACAGGGCGCCTTCATTGATGGGATGATCGGGATCGCCTTCGATGTTGATGGCGCGACCCGTCTTTTCGTCGGTGGTGACGATGAGCCCGCAGCCTACCGAGCAGTAGCAGCAGACCGAGGTGGTTTCCTTGCCTTTGCGCAGACTCATGAGCTGCGCATGGGCCTTGGTCGGCGCCAGGTCAAACCCCAGGCCTCCGAAGGCCGTGACCGCGGTGGCCGCGGCAGTGAGTTTGACGAATTCTCTTCTTCCCAGTTTCATGCAGTTCCTCCTGACAATGTTTCTGGTTTTACCTGCCACGAATTTCACGGCCAAGGCTGATCAAAAGCCGGCGGCCGGAAGGGAACGGCGTATCGAGGCGGGGTGCGACGGCGGGCTTCTTCATGTGGCCCACAGGTCTGACCACCGTCCCGGCGGTCAGGACCGCCTGGAGGTCGAAGCCCAGGCCCGAGAAGGGCAGCATGTCCCAGCTGGGGGACTGCCCGTAATTTCTCGCTCCGGATGGGCAAACTTTCGATACGGTTTCCGATTTTTCCATGATTTGAGCTATGAAGGAAAAATCGAAGAAGTTGCAAGAAGATGCTTATTCCTCAAAGTCCGGCACCATGGCGCAGAGGTATTCGGCCAGGAGGGGGAAGATGTCCTCGTTCTTGTGATTGTACCGGAATTCCAGCTCCTTGATGTAGAGCGGGAAGTTTCTGGGCGAGATGCCCTTGAGGCGGCGGAACCACTCCTTGGAAAAGGACCAGAAGCCCTTGGACGAGTCGATGTAGAGGCCCTTGTCGGCATGGCGGATGTTGTAGATGGAGGACAGCTGGCTGCCGCCCGTGAGCAGGGCCGCGTATTGCTTGAAGCGGTCGGTGTAGATGATCTTGCCCAGGCTCGCGGTCTTGAGGTGGAAATTCATCTTGAAGTGGACGATGCTGTCGCCGTCGAGTTCCGGGATGAGGTCGGCGAAGACGTGGGGGCCGCGCTCGACGATGCCGAACACGGGCATCCGGCCGCCCCTGGTGCTCATGTCCAGATGGAACTTGCCCGACTTGGAGAAGCCCAGTCCCTCGATGGAGCGGATGATGAGGCGTGCGTCCAGGGAGTGGGCCAGGATGGCCATGCGCAGGGTCGTCACGGCCTTGTAGGCGGTGTTGTAGGTGACGCCCAGTTGTTCGGCCATGCGCCCCGTGGGCACCTCCAGTTCGAAGAGCTTGATCAGCCTGAGCCACTGCCTGGGGGAAAGATTTCCATTGTTCAGGAATCGCTGGCTGAAGTCGTGGAAGGTGTAGGCGCAGCGCGCGCAGCGACGCCTGCCGCCCTGCAGGGCGTACAGTTTCCGGCTGCGGCATTTGGGGCAGATGCGCTGATGGTTTTTCCAGCAAAATTGCAACAGGTATTTTTTTGCTGAATTTTCATTTTTTATCAAATTTTCAAATGTTTGAAAATCCATTTTATAAAAATCCTGTGCAAAAGTTTGGGTAATATGGTGTTTCTGCTCTTCCGCCCGGATCTCGTTTAGTCTTGGTGTGACTGGATTTCATTATGTCCAAAAAGGCATAATCCGAGCCTTCCTCTGGGTATGAATTCATGCTTTGGCACAGATTAGTGCTTTTGGGCCCCCAGTGCAACCGTCCTTCACGCAGTGGCGCATGTCATACTTTTCAGGTAGTCGGTTTCCGGCACGAATCGTTTTTCACCAGGAGGCTCTCGTGCGACATCGGCTTCACATCGCATTGCTCGTCCTGTGTGCCCTCGTCCTCGCGTCATGCCAGGAGGCCGAGGTGCAGATCCCGCTGGCGCAGGTGGCGTCGGGCGTGACCGACACGGAGGTGTCCTTCGGCTCCTCCCTGCCGCTGCAGGGCCATGCGGCCTACCTCGGCCAGGAGACCCTTCGCGGCGCCATGAGCTACATCAAGCACGTCAACGAACAGGGCGGCGTGCACGGACGGAACATCCGCGTCATCACCCGCGACGACTCCTACGATCCCCCCAAATGCCTGGACAACACCCAGCGCTTCCTCATCGAGGACAAGGTTTTCGGCCTGTTCTGCTACGTCGGCACGCCGACCACGGTCAAAACCCTGCCCCTGGTGGAGGAGGCCCAGGTGCCGCTTTTGGGCATGTTCACCGGCGCCAACGCACTGCGCGAGCCCTTCATGCCCTACCTCATCAACGTGCGGGCTTCCTACTACCAGGAGACCAGCGCGGCGGTGGAGCACATGGTGCAGGACCTCAAGCTCACGCGCATCGCCGTCTTCTACCAGTATGACGCCTTCGGCTTCGACGGCCTGACCGGCACGGAGCTGGCCCTTAAGCGTTTCGGACTCGAACCCGTGGCCAGGGGCAGCTACGTGCGCGGCACCCACGACATCCGCGAGGGCCTGGATCGCATCCGCGAATCCGGGGCCGAGGCCGTGGTCATGATCGGCACGTCGGACCCGTGTGCGAATTTCATCCGCAAGTCCCTGGAGAGCGAGTTTTCCCCCATTTTCTACATGGTGTCCTTTGTCGGCGCCAAGGAGCTGTCCAGGAACCTGCTGCAGACCGAAACCAACGGCGTCAACGTGGTCATGTCGCAGGTCGTGCCGCCGCCCATCCGCCGCGACGGCACCGTGGCCGAGAGCGCCGTCGAGTTCGTGCGGCTGCTGGACGAGCACTACCCAGGCGAGGAGCCGAATTTCGTGGGCTTCGAGGGCTACATCAACGCAAAGGTGCTGGTGGAAGGGCTCAGGAGGGCGGGCCGCGACCTGACGCGGGAGTCGTTCCAGGCCGCCATCGCCTCCATGACGGACTTCTCCCTGGGCGGGGACGTAACGCTGTCCTTCGGGCCCGTCGACCATCAGGGCATGGACAAGGTCTACTTCACCCGCCTGCACGACGGCCGCTTCCTCCTGCTCGACAACTGGGCAGAGCTCCGCGGGGAGGGCCGGCCATGAAGCCCTATGCGCGCATCTCCCTGAAGAACAAGATCTTCGTCTCCATCCTGGCCGTCATCCTGATCATCAGCGTGACCATCGCCCTGCTGGCCCGCTGGATCCTCATCTCCGGACTGACCAAGGAACTGGAGCAGCGCGGCGTGGCCGTGGCCCACTCCATCGCCGAGCGCGGCGGCGGGCTGGTCCTGGACAAGAACTACCCCGAACTGCTGAACCTCATTTTCGACGAGGCGCGCCTGCGGGAGCGCCAGCACCTCATCAACTACATCTTCGTCCTTGACCGGGGCGGGCAGGTTTTGTCCCACACCTTCACCGTGCCGTTCCCGGAGCCCCTGAGCACCGCCAACCCCATCGCCGAGGGCAGCGTGCACAGCGTGCGCCTCGTGGCCGTCGGGGCCCTGACGTCCTACGACATCGCCGTGCCCATGAACGAGGGGCTGTACCGCATCGGCACCGTGCACGTGGGCCTGAGCAAGGAGCACATCGACAAGCTCGTGGCCAAGCTCAGGTTCATGTTCCTGGGCTTCATCTCGGCGGTCATCGTCATCATCTTCTATGTCAGCCACCGCATCTCGCGCTACATCACGAGCCCCATCTCGCGGCTGACCAACATCTCCGACGAGCTGAGCCGCGGCAATTTCGACGTGCATCTGGATCTGGGCGAGGGCCTGGACTGGGCCGTGACCAACTGTCCGGCCTACAAGGACACGAACATGCCGTGCTGGCATTTCGACGAGCAGGGCCGCAAGTCGCGCAAGGCCGAGGGCAAGACGGGCCAGGTCTGCGCCACGTGCCTCTTCTACCGCAAGCGCGAGGGCGACGAGGTCATCCAGCTGGCCGACTCCTTCATGAGCATGGTCTGGTCCATCCGGCTCTACCGCAAGCGCCTGCAGGAGTCGGAGATGAAGTACCGCTCCCTCTTCGACTCCGGCCCCGACCCCATCTTCGTCGTGGACTGCGACACGGAACTCATCCTCGACGCCAACCCGCGCACCGAGGAGCTGTACGAGTACGCCAAGGACGAGCTCCTGGGCTTGTCCTTCACCAGGCTCGGGCACGAGCAGGTCAAGGAGTGCCTGTCCTATCTGGAGGACGGCCAGTCCAACAGCGGCTGTGTCTATTACCCGAAGGTCCTGCACTACAAGAAGGGGGACCGGCCCTTCTACGTCAACATGCACGCCTGCCCCATCGGCTACGGCGGCAAGCGGGCCATGATCGTGGCCGTGACGGACATCACCGAGATGATGGAGAAGGACGCCCAGCTCGTGCAGGCGGCCAAGATGAAGACCCTGGGCGAGATGAGCGCCGGCATCGCCCACGAGATCAACCAGCCCCTCAATGCCATCAAGATGGGCAGCGAGTACCTGAACCTGCTCATCGAGCAGAACCGCGAGGTCAGCGTGACCCAGATCCGGGACATGGCCACGGAGATCAGCCAGCAGGTGGACCGGGCCACGGACATCATCAACAACCTCCGCGCCTTCGGCAAGAAATCGGGCCTGGTCATGGAGCGGGTGGACATGAACGAGCCCATCCGCGGGGTGCTGTCCATCATCGGCCGCCAGTTCTCCATCCAGCGCATCACCATCCGCCTGGAACTCGGCGACAACCTGCCCGTCATCAAGGGGCACAACAACCGCCTGCAGCAGGTCTTCTTCAACCTGCTCAACAACGCGCGCGACGCCATCCAGGAGAAGATGGAGTCCGAACCCGGCATGTGGGGCGACATCCTCGTACGGACCTACGCCCGCGACGGCAGGGTCTACGCGTCCTTCTCGGACAACGGGCCGGGCATCGAGGACACGGTGCGCAACAAGATCTTCGAGCCCTTCTTCACCACCAAGCAGACCGGCAAGGGCATGGGGCTCGGGCTGGCCATCACCTACGGCATCGTCCGCGACTACGGCGGCACCATCACCATTGACAGCCGGCCGGGAGAGGGTACGACGTTCGTGCTCAGCTTCCCGTGCGCCGAGGGACTTCAGGCACCCGAATCCAACGCAGGCCGGCCGCAGCCGCTCCCGGCCCAAACCAGCAGGATACCCGAATGACCCAAGAAAAAATCCTGGTTATCGACGACGAGAAGGCGACCCTCAAAATGTTCCGGCTCTTCCTGGACGTCTACGGTTTCGACATACTGACGGCGGAATCGGGCGAGGAGGGTCTCGATGTCTTCGAACGGGAGCGGCCGGACATCGTCCTGACGGACATCAAGATGCCGGGCATGGACGGCATCCAGGTCCTGCAGGAGATCAAGCGAAGGTCGCCGGCCACGGAGGTCATCGTCATCACGGGCCACGGCGACATGGATCTGGCCATCCAGGCCCTGAACCTCGACGCCGCGGACTTCATCAACAAGCCCATCCAGCGCCAGAGCCTGGAGCAGGGCCTGACCCGCGCCCGCGAGCGCCTCAAGCTGGCCAAGAGCCGGCAGAACGAGGTCCGTACCAGACCGCAGGGCCGGGCTCTGGTGGTCGAGATCCAGGGCAGCGTCAGTTCCCACAGCGAGCCCTACCTGCGCGAGGCCTACGCCAAGGCCAGGGAGGCGGGGACCGGGCGCATGGTGCTGCATTTCGACCCCCCCAACACCTCGGTCAACGGCGCGGGGATCGCCATCCTGACCCAGCTGGTCCTGGAGAGCGAGAAGGACGGCATGGAGATCGTCATGGCCGGGCTTTCCGAGAATTTCCGCAAGGTCTTCGGCATCGTCGGCCTGAGCCGCATGGTGCAGATCTTCGACACCCTGGACCAGGCCTGCGCCTAGCGCGCCCGGCCCCGTCAACCGAAAGGAGGGAACATGACCGTCTTCATCCGCCTGATCTTCTGCCTGCTGCTGTCCCTGACGCCTGCCGCCGCCCTGGCCGCCCCGCCGGACGCCGGTCAGACCATGCCCGCCCTGACCCTGCCCGTGCCCCAGGATCAGGCCGGCCAGGAGATGCTCGGGGTGCAGGGCAAGACCTCCTTCTCCTTGGCCGACCTGCAGGCCGACCTCGTGTTCATCGAGGTCATCGGCGTCTATTGCCCCCAGTGCGTCAAGCAGTCGCCGGGCTTCAAGTCCCTTTTCAACCGGCTGAACAAGGGCAAGACCAAGGACCGCGTGGCCATGTTCGCCCTGGCCGCCGGCGGGACCGACGCCGAGGTCCGGCAGCTGGCAGCCACGGGCCAGTATCTGTTCCCCATCGTCAGCGACCCGGACTACGCGGCGCACAAGGTGCTGGGCGAGCCCCTGACGCCTTTCACCATCGTCTGCCGGCCCGGCGGCGAGATTCTCTACACCCATCTGGGCATCGTCGAGGACGTCGACGCCCTCTACCAGCAGATCAAGGCCCTGCTCGACAAGGGGTAGGGCATGACAGGCGCTTCCCGGCCGGAAGGCGACATTGACCGCGCCAGGTACCAGTTCAGGATCCTCTCCGACACGGCCGCGGAGCTGAGCGGGGTCAGGTATCCGCACAAGATTCTGGAAACCTTCGCGCTCTCGGCCCAGGGCGGGGTCGGGGCGCGAGGCTCCTTCGCGGCCATCCTCGGAGCGGGCGGGTTCGAGCTTCTGGCCCACTCCAGCCTTTCCAAAAATCTCACCCCCGAATACGCGGGGGTGCTGCGCAGCCATCTCGACGCCCTGGAAGGTGAGCGCAACGCGCCGTATTTCGTGCCCTCGCTGCAGGGCGAGCTCTGCCCCGGACGCTGCGAACTGCTGCTGGTCTGCCCCCTGGACGAAGGCAAGGACGGCGTCCTGGGTCTGGAGGCCAACCTGGCCGGGCGGACCTACGACGAGAACGACCGCCAGCTCGTGGCCAGCCTGGGCACACTCTTCCAGACCAGCCTGCGCTTCTCCCTCTTCGCCGCCCGCGTCGAACTGCTCAACGCCGAGCTGACCAAGCGCAACGACACCCTCGATCGCCAGATCTTCCACCTGAGCGCCCTGCGCGAACTCTCCCGGGAGATCATCCGCGTGGACATGGCCGAGGTCATGGATTCCCTGCTGCTGACCATCCTCGGCCATTTCGTCCGGCCCCGGGGGGTGCTGATCCTCCATGACCGGGGGACGGGCGCCACCCTGACGAGCGCCAAAGGAGGGGGGGAGCCGCCTCACCTGAACGAGGCGGAAGTCGATCGCCTTTTCTTCCTCTGCCTGGCCGGCGCCCGCGAGAAGCGGCTCGAACCCCTGCGGGCCGAGCCCGTGGAGCGGCTCGAGGCCGTGTCTGAACTGCCCCTCGGCTTTGCTCCGGACCGCGCCTTCATCTTCATGCTGCGCGAAAACCTCTACGGCGTCCTGCTGCTGGGGCGGAGCCTCGACCCGGCGACGGAGGCAGAGGACGAATTGCTGCAGGCCTTCATGTCCCAGGGCGTCATGCATCTCAAGAACGCCGATTCCTTCGCCACCATCAGCGCCCTGAACGAGGACCTGGCCCGCCAGAACGAGGAACTGCGCGCCACCATCGCCGAACTGACCCGCGCCCGGGACCGCATCAGCGTGCTCGAGGCCGCCGGCCGGCGCATC
>DPKT01000002.1 GCA_003542385.1 Desulfomicrobium sp. | reverse complement strand
CCAGCACGTCGTCCAGCAGGCCGCTGGCCCCGAAACGGAACGTGCGCGGGCCGACCCAGCCGGGACCGAGGATGTCCTCGGCCAGCTCAAGGTAGACCATGGCGTCGGCCATCGTGCGCAGGCCGCCCGAGGCCTTGAAGCCGGCAGCGCCACCCCTCTCGGCGATGGTTTCGAGCATGACCCTTGCCGCCTCGGGCGTGGCGTGCACCGCGGCCTTGCCCGTGGAGGTCTTCAGGAAATCCGCGCCACAGTCCAAAGCCAGGCGGCTCGCCGCCCGGATCACCTCCGGCCGAGCCAGGACCCCGCTCTCCAGGATGACCTTGAGCCGCACGGAACAGGCAGCGCGGCACTCGGCCAGGAAGCCGCGCACGGCGGCCTCGCGTCCTTCGAGAAAGACGGAGAAGGGAAAGACGAGGTCGATTTCCGTGGCGCCGAGTCCCATTGCTGCGCGGATCTCGCCCGCGACCGCCGCCGGATCAAGCCGGCCGGCAGGAAAATTGACCACCGTGGCCGCCTCGACGCCGCTCAGGCCCATCCGGGTCAGGTTCTCCAGCACGCGCGGCAGGTGCTTGGGGAAAACGCACAGGGCGGCCACATGGCCGCACGGCCCGACGGACTTGGCGCAGAGCGCATCGATATCCGCCACGCTCTCGGCCCCGGAGAGCGATGTCAAGTCCAACAGGGATACAATCTGCACGGCCCGCTCATATCTGTCCCGCATGCATGCCCTCCCGGGCGTCAGGTTGATTTCTCAGGTCGGGACGACAAGGCTTCTCATATCCACCCAAGTCCTGACCGACTCAGACGACAAAAACACGGAGCGCCCGCGGGCGCAAGCCCCGGGCACATCCCGCGCCGAACGTCTTGTTTTCACTTGTTCGGGGCGTCACGGTCGGGTATGGTCTCGTCCCATGACCAGACCACGCCTCCACGCCCTGTTCCTGACCGTCGTCCTGTTCGCCCTGATCCCCGCGTTCAGCGCCTTGGCCGGGGAGGTGATTACCGTCTCGCCGTATTGGAAAGGTTTTACCGGCCCCGACGGCCAGGGGCTCTACCACGAACTGATGAACGCCGTTTTCGCCCGGCGCGGGGACACGGTCAGGCACCTGGAGGTGCCGGCCAAGAGAGGGCTGCTCATGGTGCGTGAAGGCCAGGCCGATATCTACACCTGCCAGACCAAGGCCGAGGACGGGCTCGAACTCGCGCGAGTGCCCATGTACGAAGGGGAGTTCCACGCCCTGTTCCTGAGCAGGACCTTTCCGAACTGGAGCGGCGTGACGTCCCTTGTGAACAAGCGGCTGGTGTGGCGGCTGGGCTACTACTCGCCGGACGATTTTCCGGTTCCGGTGCAGTTCGACGAAACCATGACCGGCATCGAGGCCCTGAAGCGGGTGATCCGCGAATCCTCGGATTGCTACATCGACGATTACCATCTGATCACGGAAACCGTGAACGCCTTCCAGCCGCCCCTCGACGCCAGAAACTACCGCATCGAGTCCGTCGGCTTCCGGCAATACGCCCCCGTCTTCTCCACCAGCCCGCGCGGACGGGAACTGCGGGAAGCCTTCGAGCAGGGGATGCGCGCCCTGGCGGAACAGGGGATGCTCCTGCCCATCTACGAAAAGTGGAAGCTGCCCATGCCCAGGGTCTACCAGCGCTAGGGGCATTCCATGTCCTCGGGAGTGAAAAATCTGGCGGCGCGGTCCATGCTCTTCCTGGTCGGAGCGGCCTTCGTCCTCTACGGTGTCGTCATGCCCCTCCTGCCGTATGCAGGGACACGGACCGAGGCGGAGATCACCACGGTGCGCCGGGAGCTGGGCGACCGCCAGGACCCGATGCCGAACCGTTACAGCTGGTCCGTCGGCTACGAGTTCGCCCTGCCCGGCGGCACGGTGGTGCACGGGAACACCAAGGTCATCGGATCATCCTACAGTGCCGGGATCGCCAAAGGCCCTGCCATCGTGCACTACCTGCCGGCACTGCCCTGGGTTAACGCCCTCGAACGCGACACCCGCCCTGACATGGGCAAGGCCGTCATGGTGGCCGCCGGAGCGCTGCTGTGCTTCGCGGCCGTCAAAGGCCCGAGCCTCACCTCGCGCCGGCGCTCACGTTCTCCCCGAGGGTCAACTCCCTGAGCCCGCCCCCGAAACGCTCCACCCGCCAGACCCTGAACAGATCCGCCTCGGCGGCCTGCGCATCCCTGTAGCCGATGAAATAGACGCGCTTGCCGTCCATGGACCAGACTTGGTCGAAGGCCGTGATTTCAGGCGGGGTGATGCGCATGTTCTTGCCCTTGCCGGTCCAGCGGTCATGGACGGAAAGGGCCGAGTTCGGCTCGCGCATGACGCGCTCGAACCGCGGCGTACCGGGTGCGCTGTGACCGAAGACCAGCAGGCCGGGGTCCGTCGGGCAGACGGCCAGGCGGTGCGCGCTGGTGACCCCGCCCGCGAGGCTTCCCATGATCTCCTCCAGGGGCACCCGCTCCTTCAGCTTCCCGTCCGGCCCGATCCAGTAGGCCGCGACCATGTCGTGCGTCACCAGGGCGCCGTCCGGGCTCGGGGAAAGGGAGCAGAGAAAGCCCGCGCCGCTGTCCCCTTCGGCAAAAAGGATACGCCTCCCCGAACCATCGGAACGCACCGTCACGATCTGCGTCATGCCCTGCCCGTCGCGGGCCAGGACGGAGATGGTCCGTCCGTCCCCGGACCAGACCGGCGGCGAGTACGCTGCAAGGCCGGAGGCCAACCTGCGCTCCCCGCCCGAAACCAGGTCGTGCAGCCAGAGTTCGTCCGCCGAGTCCTGGCCCTTGCCGCCGGACCTGAAGAACGCCACGTTACGACCGTCGGGTCCGACTCCCGGCAGGAAACCCGGACAGAGCTCCCGCCTGCCGCCGCCGTCACCGGTGCAAACCCAGACAGATCCCGCGCGGGCGAACGCCAGCACGTCCCGCTCCGCCCCCGAGCCGCCGCGGGCATCAC
>DPKT01000257.1:442-7278 GCA_003542385.1 Desulfomicrobium sp. | reverse complement strand
GCTATCCAACCGAACCTGCATGCCTTTGTGTATCTCATGCGCGACATCCCCGAAGGAGGAATGAACATGCCGGACAACAGCGCCATCCGCAATTTCCGCAAACTCGCGTCGTCCGACCTTACCGCCGCGTTCACCGACGCCCGGCATCGAGGTCTGCACATTGACGCCATTGTCGCCGTCGATGCGACCCCGCAGATGCTTGAGGACTATTTTTCTTGGAAGGGTGCCGATGCCTTTCATCCCGTGCTGCAAGATACGCCGTACGCATCGCTTTGGGCTACGATGCCTTACCTGAGTCGGATTGGGGCGGGTTCCAGACTCGAAACCCATCTCCTTGCCGAGCATTCTGCCTGGGGATTTTTTGCCGTCACGGCGGCAAGCGAGCAGACGCATTGCGGCCACTGGCGGAGCCTGTGCGAAGTCCTTCTGCCTTCGGGCAAGAAATCGTTCTTCAGGTTCCAGGACCCCGGTGCGTTGGAAAAGATGCTGCCGACCTTCAGCGACCAGGAACTGGGCTGGTTTCTCGGGCCTGCCGCGCGCCTGTTCATCCCCATCCGCAATCATGACGGGGAGCGGGCGTGGCTGGATGTCCCGAGCCCGGTCCTGTCCGGGCGCACGGAGCGCGAGTTGGCGGACTTATACCGGCTGGCGAAGGGCAGGCCCTGGTGGGAGGTGCGGGAGGAGCATCTGGGGGGCCTGTCGCAGGAAAACCGGGCGGCTCTCGTCTACAACCTTTCCCAGGATCTCAAGGAAAACTCGCCCGTTACGGCAGCGCTGACTGCGGAGCATTACGGCTCGCTGGACGCGGCTGTCGGTGAATATGTGGATGCGGCCATGAGATACGGTCTTGCCGATGAAACGCACATATTCATCTTCCTGCGCCTGTGCCTGACCATGCCCTTCGGCGCCCAGAACGACAGCGTTGTCAGGGACGCCATGCTGGACGCCTCGCAGGATCCCGTCTCGGCCCTCGATCAACTCCGCATACTGGTGCTGCGGCAGAGGGAATCACGATGATCAGGCGAACCAGGGTCTGCCTGGCGGTGCTTGGATTCCTTCTCCTGGCCTTCCTGTTCGACACTCAACTGATCGTGCTGCGCGACGACGGCCTGTTCACCCTGCACTACAATGTGCCCGATGAGATGAGGGGCAAAATGTACGCGGGGGCGTCGTGGTACAGCGACTCCTTCATGTGCAGGCATCTGAGCTTCGGTTCGGGAAGGTTCGAAGGCACGACTTTCGGCACGTCATTTAGAAACGTGGAAGAAAAACCAGGGGTGTGGGTTTCTCGCATTCCAACCAAGGTATGGCACCCATTCTGTAGTTGGGAGCTTGGTCCGTTGACTATAGGGGTGCATGCCAATGAAGAGAAAACAATGCATTATGAGTTGGCATATGCCTATCTTCTTGAGAATAAAATTGATTCGGATAATTCTTCCGAGCAAAAACACTTCCAAAATGGAAAAAACGAGGCGTTTCTTGTTTGTGATATTTCCGAGTTCGATTCTGAAAAGATATTTCCGGATAAAAATTATGTCGAACAAAGGCGATCATATGAATGCAACAATCCAAGAGCTCAAGGCCAAACTCACATTTCTGCAACTCCATATGTTGCTCTATATTTAAGAGATTTTGGAAAAATTAATATTGATTTTTCGAGAAATAAAATTTTATACATTACAAGGAATTACTATGAAAATAATAAATCATTCATTAAGTCTTATAATAAGAATATTAATTTCAAAGATAATGAAATAATTTATATTGATACATCATTAACAGAAGATATCTTTTGGAAGATAAAGAAAGTGCATGATTCATACGTATTAATCTTGGTTAATACTGGGTTAAAGGAAAAAAATCAAACATCAGTCACAATAACTCCAGAACAACTAAGCTATCTTGCCTCTGACGACGTGTGGGCGTTGCCGGATTTTCTTCAACAGTGAATAGATGAGGAGGATGCATCATGCAGATTGCCCCAATTCGATGTTTTGAAAGACGCTGCCTGCGGCTCAGGATTGTTGATTTCGAAAACACGCCCATCACCGACCTGGTCCATCCCGAGACCGGTGAAGAGGTTGGGGATCTGCAGATCGTGGCTTACAGCGCTGCAGGCGAGCCTCTTGGCGAGCATGTCTATGCCAAGGGTTCTCAAGCCATCGACCTGTGTCGGATGGACCGGGGGTGGGCCTATCTGGAATTCAAGCCCCTTCCGCGGGCCAGGCCTCACGACTACCCTGGAGACGAGGAATGGGACCAACTGACCCTGGCCGCGGACATCATCGCTCACAAGGCCCTCAAGGCCTCGGTCGCCAACGGCCTGCCTCCGAACCAACAGGCGTTGCCCGAGGATCTTCGTGCCGGTTGGACCTACCAACGCGTCAGCCACGGCGCTCTCAACCTGCCCCGGAGAGTGGACCGGATCGAGGACAGGACGGAGGAAACCCGGCCCAAGCAGCGCTGTGCCTTTCGCTTTCTATTGGCGGAACAGGAGCGTCGCTGTCCGAAATGCCGCAACCTCCAGACAGCTTATCTGCTCGAGCTTGCTCCGCTTTTTTGCTGGATACCCGCTCTGGTCTCGTCCCGGGTCGGCGCCGCCGATGACTGGGACAGCGTCACCGCGAACAATCTGGCGGCGTTTTCCGCCCTGACCTACTCAGACCCCGACACCAGGAGCAAATCCGGGCAGGCAGGCGGTGAGAGGGCTGCCTATGACCAAACTGTTCTGTACACCCTGGACAACCTCCGCACCCAACGCGTCAGGCCTTACAGGGTCGCCGCGGATTGGATGGATATGGTGCTGCATGAGATGCCGTATTCATGGCACTATCATGACATGCAATTTATCGGTCGAGATAATATCGTTGAAAATCCGACGGACAGCCAGGCCTTCATGGCCACCAACAAGGACACTATCCTCATTGCCGTGCGCGGAACCGAGGGGCCGATCAGTCACGACATGATTCTGAACAGCAAGTTCTTCATGCAACCCTGTCCGGGAACGCTTGCGAGCACTGGCTCGGCTCACCATGGTTTTTTGCAATCCTTCGAGTATCTGTGGCCAGTCGTTGAGGAATATTGCAAAAAACACCGTAAAAATTCTGGGGACGAGATCAAAAGAATCTTTCTGACCGGCCACAGCCTCGGCGGTGCCGTGGCCACACTGTTAGCCTGTGCTCTTTGCTTTGAATTCAAGGACAACCCGGTCACCCTCTACACCTTTGCCAGCCCCCGCGTCGGCGACACCGAATTCGCCAATCGCTGGAACCACCTGTTGCCGCACCTGCGCCATGTGTTCCGCAACGACATCATCCCCGCCGTCCCTCCGGCGGCCCTGGGCTTCCGCCATTTCGGGCATCTGCGGCAGATGAGCCTCGTGAAATTCCAGTCGGAAGCATACCCGTGGATAGGCGATTACGGGTTGCATCAGATCGAAAGCGTCATTGACCGAAGGCGACGTTATACGGGCGACAACGCCCCGTGGGGGCCGGCGGAGTTGACTGGATACGAGACCACGGAAAACGGCTTCCCCGAAGTCTTCGAGAAAGAGATGCGAAGAACTCTCAGACCACTGAGCGGTCTCATCGATCTGGCCGGCATCCGTTTTCATTCCATGGCCGGGAAATACGTCCCCTTTCTCCAGCAGGAACTGCGGCAGCGTTACGAATACGCTCGTTCGGGAGGCCTCCTGCTGTCGCGTCAGATCCCTGCCCACAAACTGGACCGCAATGACGAATTCAACCAGGAGCTGCTGGTCTACATGCGGCCCGTAACCATGGCCGAACTGCTGGACCGGCATGTTTCGGAACTCGTCCCCCGGCGGGCTCTGGAGGATGAAATCGCAAGGTTCTGTCGCGACACGGGCCGACTGAACGAAATGGCCCGACAGGAGAAGGACGTTGAGACGAGAGAGAACGAAGTCCGCAGGGCCCGGCGGATTGAGACCCCGCTGGATGTTTCAAGGCTGCTGGAGATGAAAGAGGGGCTGTCCTCCGGATACCTTCAGGCAGCATACGAGGCGGAATCGAAGGGGACTCAGTATATGGCCGATGAATTCATGCGGCAATGCGTGGCGCAGGAAAATTCAGAATTTGCATAGCGGACGCAGCGCGGCGTGCGCCTTGGAAACGAGGAGGTTGCGTCATCAGTATTGACGAAATCTCTTAACCGTCTTGAAGTCTGAAGAGCCATGGGAAAAAAACAGGCCCCGGTCCACGTTCTGGTCCGGGGCCTGTTTTGCGTGGCAGGGCAGGCGTCCTAAGAGGCGTTCAGGAAATCCTTCATGCACCGGCAAAGGCGGGTGATGCCTTCATCGATGGTCGCCTCGGAGGCGTTGGAGAAGTTCAGGCGCAGGGTGTCTTGGCCGGTGCCGTCGGTGTAGAAGGGCATGCCTGGCACGAAGGCCACCTTCTGCTCGATGGCCAGGTTGAAGAGGTCCATGCACGAACCCTTGCCCGCCGGCAGGGTGACCCAGGAGAACATGCCGCCTTCGGGCCGGGTGAAGGACACTCCGGCCGGAGCCTCGCGCTCCAGGGCCGCGACCATGGCCTTGGCCTGGGCGCCGTAGCGCTCCGTGATCTTGGCGATATGGTCGTCGATGGAGTGGCGCTTGAGGTATTCGCTGATGATGAACTGGTTGAAGGTCGAGGAGTGCAGGTCCGCGGCCTGCTTGGCCTTGACCGCCAGGCGGATGATTTCGGGCGGCGCGACCATCCAGCCCAGACGGAAGCCCGGCACCGTGATCTTGGAGAAGGAGCCGAGCATGATGCTGCGGCCTTCGGTGTAGGCGAAGAGCGGCTTGTGGTGTTCGCCCGAGAAGCGCAGTTCGCCGTAGGGGTCGTCCTCGATGAAGACGGTCTCGGGGTATTTGCGCAGCAGCGCGCCCAGGGCCTCGCGCTTGGCTTTGGAATAGGTCAGCCCCGAGGGATTCTGGAAGTTGGGCACGGCGTAGAAGAGCTTGGGACGGCCCGTGGCCAGCAGCCTTTCGGCCTGTTCCAGGTTTGGGCCGTCCTCCTCCAGGTCCACGGTCACAAAGCGCGGCTCGAACATGGTGAAGGCCTGGATGGTGCCCAGGTAGCTCGGGCGCTCCAGGATGACCTCGTCGCCGTTCTCGATGAAGAGCTTGCCCAGGAGGTCAAGGCACTGCTGGGAACCGGTGGTGATGAGCACCTGGTCCGGGTGCACGCTCACGCCTCTGCGCTCGTAGCGGGCCGCGATCCAGGCGCGCAGCTCGGCGTGGCCTTCGGTGGTGGAGTACTGCAGGGCGCGGGCGCCGGCCGTGGCCAGGGTTTCGCGGGCGGCCTCCTGCAGGGCCTCGATGGGGAAGAGGCTCGGGTTCGGCAGGCCGCCGGCGAACGAGATGATGCTCGGGTCCTGGGTGACTTTCAGGATCTCGCGGATGAACGATTTCGGCGTGTTCTGGATGCGGTTGGTGAAACGGAAGCTCATGTGGGCTCCTTGCGGGGTTCAGGTAAAAAAGAGTCGGCCCAGGGCCACGCAGCCCATGCCTGTGACCACGGCTCCGACGAAGCTCCTCGTTTTCCAGCAGACGAGGAAGGTCGGGAGCGCCGCCCACAGGAAGATGTTCTGGAAGGAAAAATCAAGGATTTTTTCCGGGGCCACCAGCGAAGGCAGCAACATGGCCGAAAGGACCGCCACGGGGATGAACCCCAGCCAGCGGATGACGGGCTCCGGCAGGGTCCGCCGCGCCAGGGCCAGGACCGGCAGTGCGCGGGGGATGTAGGTCACGGCCATCATGCCGAGGATGGTCAGGAAGATCGTCTGCTGGTCCATGCGTGCACTCCGAGGCCGATGGTGGCGGCGATGATGGTTGCGGCCAGGACGTGGCTCTGGCCGAGGCCCGCGAACATGAGGGCCGTGGACAGGAGGCCGGCGGCCACGGCCACGAGGAGGTGCTGCCGGGATTTGAGCTGCCCAAGCAGCAGGGCGATGAACATGGCCGGCAGGGCGTAGTCCAGGCCGATGGGCCGGATGTCGGTGATGAGGGTGCTGGCCGCCAGCCCCAGGACCGTGCCTCCGACCCAGGCGCTCTGGGCGATGACGTTGATGCCGTACGTTTCGGTCGGGCCGGTCTCGCCCTTGGCGAAGCGGTTCGCGTGCAGGGCGAAGGTCTCGTCCGTCATCTGGTAGGCGAAGAGGGCCAGCCGGGTCTTGCTCCAGGCGCGCAGGAACGGGGCCAGGGCCGCGGACATGAGCAGGTGGCGCAGGTTGACGACGAAGGTCGTGGCCACCACGGCCAGGGGTGCTGCGCCCGAGGCGAAGAGGCCCACGGCGATGAGCTGGGCTGAGCCGGCGAAGACCAGGACGCTCATGAGAATGGTGTTCAGGCCCGACAGGCCGGATTTCTGGGCCAGGACGCCGTAGGCGAAGCCCACGGGCACGTAGCCCAGGATGATGGGCAGGGCCTGCCGGAAGGCCGAAGCCAGGGGGGATTCGGCGGGGTCGGTGGTGGAAAGGGTGGCGCTGTTCATAATCGATTATCCTCGTGAGACCAACCTAGCCAAAAACTGTTTGCGGTACAGATACAGTTTGCATAAATTTCGACCATAACAGATTGGGGGCTGATCGGCTGAGAGGTGTGCAGGGAAGCGAAGAAACGGAGAGATGAAGAGAAGAGGTGCTTCGACCGGGGATTCGGCTGGTGTCGGGGGCGGCGCCCCGCCGGAACTTCCTCGCCGGCCTCGTAGAGACGAACCATTGCGCGCAGTTCGATAAGGCGGCGAATCGATCGGGGGGTAATGGTTCGTCAAACGATGCCTGGCTCGGTCAGACAGCCGACGGGCCGCCGCCCCGACACCAGCCAAACCCTGCGG
>DPKT01000257.1:0-329 GCA_003542385.1 Desulfomicrobium sp. | reverse complement strand
AGGCGGGAATCCATGCCTTTGATTGTATCTAGCGCAGCTTCAGGAGATTCGGACACTGCGCTGAAAGACAGCCTCGTCGGAGGCAGAACGCGAGTCACTCACGAGGGCACGGCCATGGAAGATTTCAGATACCGTCAGATCGAGCAGAACCTCATGCAGCAGATCGCCTCGGGCACTCTCGGGCCGGGGGCGCGGCTGCCTTCCCTGCGCCATGTCAGCCTGCGCAGCCGAGTGGCCGTCAGTACGGTGCTGCAGGCCTACGCCGAGCTGGAGCGCAAAGGGGTCATCGAGTCGCGGCCGCGGTCCGGGTTCTTCGTGCGCCGCGACGT
>DPKT01000026.1:2199-4793 GCA_003542385.1 Desulfomicrobium sp. | reverse complement strand
GTGAAGAAGATCATCTACGGCTCCGAGCGCTCCAGCCGCTCCATGCGCAAGAAGATCTCGGAACTCTTCGGCGGAGCCGAACTCTTCGACATCACCGGCCTGACGGAGCTCTACGGGCCCGGCGCCGGCATCGAATGCCCGGACCACGACTGCATCCACTACTGGAGCGACTACTACCTGCTCGAAATCCTGGACCCCGAGACCCTCAAGCCCCTGCCCGACGGCGAGTGGGGAGAGATGGTCGTCACGACCCTATGCAAGGAGGGCGCGCCGCTCATCCGCTACCGCACCCGAGACATCACGCGCATCATCCCCGGCCCCTGCACCTGCGGCAGCGTCATGCCCCGCCACTCGCGCATCAAGGGCCGTTCCGACGACACCATCAAGTTCCGCGGCGTGAACATCTACCCCAGCTCCATCGACACCATCCTCTCGGCCGTGCCGGGACTGGGCTCCGAGTACCAGATCCACCTGACCCGCGGCGAGGGCGGTCGCGACAACCTGCGCCTGGTGGTGGAACGGGCCGAGGGCGTGGGGGCGTCCCGCGCGCCGGAGATGGCCCACGAGGCCGTGCATCAGATCAAGCGGCAGCTCATGGTCTCCGTGGATCTGGACATCGTGGACTACGGCAGCCTCCCCCGCTCGGAGCGCAAGAGCCAGCGGGTCTTCGACAGCCGCATCCAGGACGAGATCGTGTAATTTCAAGGGCGTTCCCACAACGGCAACAACCATTTTCCAGAGGAGAGACGACATGTGCAGGATCATAGGACTTCTGGCCGGCCTCATGCTGCTGGCCGCCCCGGCCCTGGCCGAGGACACCATCAAGCTGGGCGGGTTCTTCGACCTGTCGGGCCGCGCGTCCTTCATCGGCACGCCGAGCAAGCTGGTGGCGGAGATGCTCGTGGAGAAGATCAACGCCGAAGGCGGCATCGGCGGCAAGAAGATCGAGCTGATCGTCGCCGACACCGAGGGCGACCCGGCCAAGGCGGCCAACATCGCCACCAAGTTCATCCACAAGGACAAGGTCGTGGCCATCATCGGGCCTACGCTGACGGACACGGGCATGAACGTGAAGAAGATCGTCCACGACGGCAAGACGCCCACGGTCATGACGGTGGGCGGCGACCCGGTCATCATGGGCGGCAAGTTCGGCCCCTTCGACTGGGTCTTCAAGTCCCCCCAACGCTCGGAAATCGCGGTCAAGCGCCTCTTCACCTATTTGAAGGACAAGGGCCTGACCAAGATCGCCCTGCTCTCGGCGGACGACGGCTTCGGCAAGGACGGCCTGCGCTGGATGGAGCAGCTCGGTCCCGAGTTCGGCATCGAGATCCTCATCAAGGAATCCTTCGGCGCCCGCGACACGGACATGACCGCCCAGCTGACCAAGGCCAAGAACGCCGCGCCCCAGGCCCTCGTGGTCTGGACAACCGGCCCGGCCGGCGCCATCTCGGCCAAGAACGTGGCCCAGCTCGGCATAGACCTGCCCCTCTTCCAGTGCCACGGCCTGCCCGACCCCAAGTACGTCGAGCTGGCCGGCCCCGCCGCCGAGGGCAACCGCATGCCCGCCACCAAGCTCATGGTCGCGGACGAGCTCCCGGACACGGACCCGCAGAAGGCCGTCATCCAGGAATTCATCAAGCTCTACACCGAGAAGGGCTACGCCAAGCAGTTCCCCATCAACACCCACTCGGGCTACGCCTGGGACGCCATCATGCTCGTCGTCAAGGGCATCGAGAAGGCCGGCACCGAGCCCGAGGCCCTGCGCGCGGCCATCGAGGCCACCACGAACTACGTAGGCATCTCGGGCGTCTACAACCTGACCCCCGAGGACCACAATGGCCTGGGCGTGGACTCCATGGTCATGGTCCAGGTCAAGGACGGCAAGTTCGTCTTGGCCAAGTGACCAACGGAGTCGTCAGAGACGAGCCGAAGCCTCCCCCTCGCCGGGGAGGCTTTTTTTCACCCTAATAATAGTACCAGATGCTCGAATACTCGTCCGTATCCTCACCAATGGCGGCCAGGCGCTCAAGATACGTCAGTATCGGCACGTCCTGCCCGATGTAGGAATCGCGCTCGACGATGTTCTTCTCCCACGGGTGAAACTCGTAGACCCGCGAACCGTCGGGCAATATGGACACCACGTCGCGGTTCTGGGCCGCGCGCAGATGGTTCTTGCCCAGGCCAGGCACGTTGAAGACGGGCGCGTCGGTGCGGCGCATTCCCGGCAGCAGGCGCGCCTCCTCCTGCTGCTCCTGCAGGATGCGGGCGATGGGCACGCGGTAGGCTTCGGTCTCCTCCTTGCCCTTGGGCGCGAAGGTGTAATAGGGCTCCACCCCGCATCTGCGCAGGAGACGCCGCAGGGCCGCGGCTTCGAAGCGCCGGGAGACGTGGAAGGTGAAGACGAGCTGGTTGTAGACGCTCACCCCCTGCCGCTTCAGCCTGTCCACGGCGGTCACGAACTCCGGCGTCACTTCCGAGACATGCTCCACGTGAGTGACCAGGCAGACGTCGCGCACCCCGGGCTCACGGAACGAGCCGAGCATGAGGGCCAGCCCCGGCGTAATGCGCATGGGCAGGGTCACGGGCGTGCGCGT
>DPKT01000026.1:188-2190 GCA_003542385.1 Desulfomicrobium sp. | reverse complement strand
GTCCGCGACGCTTTTCAGGATGCGCTCCAGGGGCCCGTCGCCCATGGCCAGCGGGTCGCCCCCCGTGACCAGGACTTCCTTGATGGCCGGGTGGCGCCTGATCCACTCCACGGCGCGCTCCAGGTCGGCCCGGGACGCCATGGCGCCGGGGGCCATGGCCCGCTCGATCTCCCAGTTGCGCTGGCAGTAGACGCAGATCTGCGGGCAGGTGTTGAAGGGCTTGAGGATGACGATGGCCGGGTATCGCCGCGTGACGAGATCGATGGGCGACGTGTCGGCCTCGCGCATGAAGTCGAAGGCCTTGGACCGGCTGTCGCCATGGGCGGCCATGCACTCCACGTAGGAGGCCGGTGGGATGACCTGGGCGCGCAAGGCCCGGTCGCGGCCGGTTGCGGGGTCGTTGTCCATGAGGGAGGCGTAATACGGCGTGATCCCGAAGGGCTGTTTCGTCCGGACCGCCTGCATGACGGCGGTCCGCTCGTCATCGCGCAGGGTGACGGCCCCGGCCAGGCCTTCGGCGTCCTCGATGATGTTGCGCACCTGCCAGTGCCAGTCATCCCACTCGCGGTCCGAGACCCCGAAAAGTGCCTGGAGCTCTTGCCTGCGCTGCCTGCGCCGGTCCATGGAGGCCGGTTCCAGACCCGATTCGTAGCGCGCCATGGTCTGCTCGATGCCCTCCCAGATGCGGTCGAGTTCAAGGGACCTGGCCACGGCCGCCTCGCGCCCGCTGACCTCGTCCAGGGCCGAGGGTTCGGGGGTTACACCCAGGGGCGTGCCTTTCAGGCCGTGGAAAAGGTGGGACAGCTCGGCGAAAAAGCCGGCCGTCAGGTCCTCGCGCTCCACGCCGCGGGCCAGGTCCCACAGGGCCTGGGCCACGCTGAAGCCGGCGCGCGCGTCGGAGCCTCTGGCCAGAACAGCGCGCAGGACGCGTGCGCAGTCACGGGCCACGGTCATCTCGAAGGCGGTATGCTCGCGGTCGTCGAAAAGGATCAGATACTGACGCTCGGTCACGAAAAGGTAGAGCGCCTTGCGCGCCGCGTCGAGGTCGTCGGCGGTCCTGACCACGTCGAGGATGCCGGCGTGTTCCGCGGCGAAGGTGCGCGCGCACCAGCGTGAGCTGTCAAGGATCATTGCTACCTCACAGGGATTGGAGTGAACGGGTTCCACGCCCGATGCCGGCGGAAGGGAGCATGATGCAAAGGCGTGGAGGGGATGCGCCGGCCTGCGGTGAGGCGTCTGCGCTGCCGGGCCGGGTGACTGTTCCGGCCGGCGGAGAGCCATTCTAGCCAAACCCGCGATTCAGGTCCACCCGAGCGGCCCGATCGTTTCCGGCTATGTGAGATGCATTGCGCGATCCGGACAAAATGAGTAAACAATCAGTACGGACCAAACCCCAAATGGATGAAAGACATGAAAGAAATAGCCAAGCTGCTCGATAACAACCGGATCTGGGCCCAGAATGTCGAAAAGAACATCCCGGGCTTCTTCAGCAAGCTGGAGAACCAGCACAAGCCCAAGTTCCTCTGGATCGGCTGCTCCGACAGCCGCGTGCCCGCGGACCAGCTCATCGGCGTCATGCCCGGCGAGGTCTTCGTACACCGCAACATCTCCAACCAGGTCATCAACACCGACATCAACCTCATGTGCGTCCTTCAGTACGCCGTGGACGTGCTCAAGGTGAAGCACATCATCGTCTGCGGCCACTACGGCTGCGGCGGCATCGACGCCGTCCTCAAGGACCAGACGCCGGGCCTGCTGGCTCACTGGCTGGAGAACGTGAAGGATCTCATGGAGCGCAACCAGACCCCGAACCTGGACGACATGTGCGAACTCAACGTCAAGCTCCAGGTCCGCAACCTGGCCCTGAACAGCATCGTGCGCAAGGCGTGGGAACGGGGCCGCTCCCTCTACCTGCACGGCTGGATCTACTCAATCTCCAACGGTCTCATCCACGACCTGTGCATTACGCGCGGCGGCCGGCATCAGGAACCCGAGCATATCG
>DPKT01000026.1:0-165 GCA_003542385.1 Desulfomicrobium sp. | reverse complement strand
GCCTTTTTGCTTGCCCTGCGGCAGGCTTCTCCCTATTGCTTCGCCCATGTCCGAAAACAGTGAAGTGCGTCTGAACAAATACCTGGCCGATGCCGGCATCGCCTCGCGCCGCGGGGCCGACGCCCTGATCCAGGCCGGCCGGGTGAAGGTCAACGGCGCGGTCCA
>DPKT01000246.1 GCA_003542385.1 Desulfomicrobium sp. | reverse complement strand
CTTCAATCCATGCCCTCGCGGACAGGCTCGGTCACGGAAGCCCTCAAAGTGTTGCCGAGTGTGCAGTTTTCCAATGAAGAATCAGGCTCTCTGACCATGGGTGAGGTCAGACCGCCGCGCGTCTCCATCTCCGGTGCCAAGCCCTACGAGAACAACTTTCTTGTCGATGGGTTGAGCGTCAGCAACACTCTCGATCCCTCCGGGCTCGGCAAATACGGTGACAGCCCGAGCTGGACGAATCTCGATGTGGGCGGCGCGGACCAGACCGTTTTTCATGATACCCACCTGCTTGAGACCGTGACGGTTTACACGAGCAACGTGCCGGTCAAATATGGCAATTTCATCGGCGGGGTTGTGGACGCCGAAACCAAACTGCCTCGTATGGACAGGTGGCACGCTCTTGTCGAGGGACGCCATACACGCAGTGAGTGGTACGACCTCAGGGGAGTGGATGAGGCTTCGGACTCGGCGGACAATCAACCCAGATTCCGCACCAACAGTCTGCGGACTTCGGTCGACGGGCCGGTGACTGACAGTCTGGCTCTTTTGTTCGCCTATTCCGGAAAATGGTCGGACATACCGTTGCGATACGAAGAGGACGATGGGTTCAGCGATCGATTCCAGCATCGAACGAACGAGAATTTTTTCGCCAAAGCGCTCCTGGAACCCGCGTCACATCTGACGGTCACTCTGGATGCAACCTATGCCCCGTACTCCGAGGCGCGGTGGCGCCCGTCCTGGGCGGACAGCGACTGGGCGGTGGAGAATGAGGCCTCGCGCCTGGGCGGCTCGGCGAAGGTGAAGGCGGACTGGGGCACGCTGACCGGGCGGGCGGCCTATGCGCGGAGCGGGTTCAGCCGGGATTCCAAGAGCAACGTCTGGTATAGCGACACGGTGACGAACGAGCAGAGCGGAGGCGTGGGGGATGCCATCTCCAAGAACCGCAATCTGGATGCGGGACTGGAGCTCGAACTGCCCGAACTGGTCTCCGGCGATGTTTTTTGGCGCATATCGACAGGGTTTGACATCGCCAACGTGACGACGAATTTGTGGAACGAGGCCGCCCGAGTCGAAGGCTTGACCACGAAGAGCAAGACGACCATCGACTATTTAGAATATGACCAGACAAATACGCTCAACACCATCGGATATTACCTCCAGACTGAAGTGGAATGGGGGCGGCTAACCCTCACTCCCGGCATGCGGCTCGACTATGACGATTATTCGTTCAACAGGAACGTGGCTCCCCGTTTCAAGGCGGAATTCGATACGATGGGCGACGGGGCCCTGACCCTGGTGGCCGGAGCCAGCCGCTATTATGGCGGCCAGTTGCGGGCCTACGCCTTCGACCGCTACAGGCCGAACTACACCACGACAATCAACCGTACCACGGGCCGCCAACAGCTAACCGTGGGCAATGACCGGGATTACGAGGCCAAAGGGCTGGAGACCCCCCACTCGGATGAACTCATGGGCGGACTCGTCGGCTCTGCAGCGGGTTTCGACTACTCCCTTGAACTGGTGCACCGCGATCACAGGGACCAGTTGGTCAGCAAGACGGAAGACAAGGAAACCTATAAACTGACCAACGATGGAAAGAGCACGTTCGACGGTGCAACGGCCAGTCTGGGCAGGACGTTCGAGACAGAGAGCTTCGGTTCCCATACCGTGACCCTGGGTGTCACGAAGTCACGATTGAAAACGTTCGACGGCGCGTACGACGGCGACCAGAACGTCAACCTGGTCGCCGGTGGCCACCCCTACGACTACGACAGGGTCTATTACGAAGGCGAACTCATAAACCGCAGCGACATGCCGGCGGATGATTTCAATGCGCCGACGGTCGTGACGTTGGGCTGGCTCGGCAGCTTTTACGGTGACCGCCTGCGCCTCGACTGCATTTCCCGGTGGCGGGACTCCACCACCGGGCTGGTGACCGACAAGCGCGTCGCGGCCGACACCCCATACGGAACAACGGCATCCAAGCCGACGTCCGAGAGTTTCCAGTGGCTCAACGCCGAGGGCGGATACAACGATGCCTACAGGGCCGGCGTCATATCAGGCGGGCTCATTACTGACATCTCCCTGGAATTCGATGTCCTCAAGGAAGAGCTCATGACCTTGAGCCTGTTGCTGGATGTGTTCAACGTCTTCAATTCGAACCCGCACACGGGTGTCGCCGACGCGGCAGGCCTGCAGGGGTTCGTAAGCGGGCGCGGGTACTACGCCGGCGTCCGCTGCGAATTCTAGGCGACCGTTCAGAACGCGTTCTGAACGGTCGCCGGCCGGTTCATCCTGATGGGTGGCAAAGGGGCTTTGATCGCTTGCCTTGGATTCAAACGGGTTCTGGACTGCCGTCGGTCTTCGTTAGCCTCTCACGCAGCGGCGCGGCCGTTCAGACCGTGTATCTTCTCCGCAGGCGCTGCTCAAGCCGCCCCGCGGCCAGGGAGCAGGAGAAGGTCAGGATGAAGTACAGCAGGGCCACGCAGGTCCAGACTTCCATGGTCAGGTAGGTCGTGGCCATGAGTTGCATGCCCTGGAAGGTCAGTTCCTGGATGGAGATGACCGAGACGATGGCCGAGTCCTTGATGGTGGAGATGATCTGGCCCGCCAGGGGCGGGATCATGTTCCGCACGGCCTGGGGCATGATGATGAACAGCAGCAGCTGGGGACGCGGGAACCCGAGGGCGCGACCCGCCTCCCACTGTCCCGCTCCGACCGATGATACGCCGCCCCGGACGATTTCCGCGACATAGGCCCCTTCGTAGAGGCCCAGGGTGAACGCCGCCGTGACGAATGCGTCGACCTGGTCGATGCGCCCGACGAGCACGCCGGCCGCGGCCTTGACCCACTGCGGGGCCGTGCGCAGGGCGCTCTGCAGGCCTATGGCCGGGGCGATCTGGTCGGCCAGGAAGAAATAGCACAGGAAGACGAGCACCAGGGGCGGCAGGTTGCGGCACAGCTCGACGTAGGTGCCGCCCACCAGGCGCAGGTAGAGGCTGGGGCTTGTCCGGGCCATGCCGGCCCAAACGCCCAGGAACAAGGCGATGACGGCGGACCAGCAGGTCAGGCGGATGGTCGTGAACACGCCCTGGAGCAGCAGGCCCGGCCGGCCGTCCTCCCGCAACAGATATTGCCCGAGCACATGCCATTCCCAGGCCGTCCCGCCGAGGGCGTGCACCCGCCAGGCGACGTACGCGAGGCCTGCCGCCAACAGCCCCAGCAGGACGAAATCCAGCCGGGTCGGGCCCGGCCG
>DPKT01000162.1 GCA_003542385.1 Desulfomicrobium sp. | reverse complement strand
AGGCCGGGGCCGCCCGCGACAGGGCCCAGGCCGCTGGACGCAACCTGGCCTCCCTGCGCGAGAACGTGGCCCGAATGCAGGCCAATATCGGCCTGGCCAGGACGGGCCACGACGTGGCCGACATCAAGGATCTGGAAGTGGCGGCCCAGGAGGCCCGCGTGGAACTGGCCCGGGAGAGGGTTCGCAAGGCGGAGCTCGATCTGGGCTACACCCGCATCCTGGCCCCGGCCAAGGGGCACGTCACCAAGAAGAAGATCCAGGCCGGCCAGCTGGTGGACGCCGGTCAGCCCCTCATGGCCCTTGTCCCCCTGGACCCGGGCGAACTCTGGGTCACGGCGAACTTCAAGGAAACACAGCTGGCCAGGGTGCGTCCGGGACAGAAGGTCGACCTGGAGGTCGACACCTTCCCCGGGCGGGAGTTCTCGGGCCGGGTCGAGTCGGTCATGGCCGGCACGGGCGCCGTCTTCTCCCTGTTCCCGCCCGAGAACGCCATGGGCAACTACGTCAAGGTCGTGCAGCGCATCCCGGTCAAGATCGCCCTGGACCCGGTCAACGGGACGCAGCAGCTGCGACTGGGCATGAGCGTCGTCCCGACCATCCACCTCGACTAGACCATGGCTGACGGGCGCCCGACGGGCAAGTGGCTGGTGACCCTGAGCGTCATGATCCCGACGCTCCTGGAGATTCTCGACACGTCCATCGCCAACGTGGCCCTGGGGCACATCCAGGGCTCCCTGTCCGCCGGGCAGGACGAGGTGACGTGGGTTCTGACCTCGTACCTCGTGGCCAACGCCGTGGTCATCCCCATGAGCGGCTGGCTGTCCAGGGTCATGGGGCGCAAGAACTACCTCATGGCCTCGGTCGCGGTCTTCACCGTGGCGTCCATGCTCTGCGGCCTGGCCAGGAGCCTTGAGGCCCTGGTCTTCTTCCGCATCGTCCAGGGTCTCGGCGGCGGAGGGCTGCAGCCCATGTCCCAGGCCATCCTGCTCGAGACGTTCCCGCCCAGGCAGCGCGGCCTGGCCATGGCCATCTTCGCCATGGGCGCGGTCCTGGGCCCCATCCTCGGGCCGCTTCTCGGCGGGTACATCACGGACAACTATTCCTGGATCTGGATATTCTACATCAACGTGCCCCTGGGCATCGTCGCGCTGATGATGTGCTGGGCCTTCATCTTCGACCCGCCGTACCTGCAGCGCCGGGAATCGGGGGAAGCGGTCGACTTCATGGGCCTGGCCCTGCTCTCAGTGGGCCTGGGCTGCCTGCAGGTGGTGCTGGACAAGGGGCAGGGCGACGACTGGTTCGCCTCGGGCCACATCGTCGTCATGAGCGTCGTGGCCGCGGTCTGCCTGATCGGCCTGGTGTGGTGGGAACTGCGGCACCCGAACCCCATCGTCGACCTGCGCATCTTCCGCCAGCGAAACTTCGCCGCGGGCAACGTGGTCATGTTCTTCGGGTTCTTCGCCTTTTTCGGGTCCATCGTGCTGCTGCCCATGTTCCTGCAGAACCTCATGGGCTACACGTCCTATCTGGCGGGGCTGGTGCTGGGCCCCAGCGGGGCCATCATGCTGCTCATCCTGCCGGTGGTGGGCAAGCTGACGGAGAAGGTGGACGCGCGGCTTCTGCTGTGCTTCGGCCTGACGGTCTCGGGGCTGTCGCTGGTCTTCATGTCGCGCTTCACCCTGCAGATCGACATCGGCACGGCCATTTTGGGGCGCAACATCCAGGCCGTGGGCATCGCCTTCTTCTTCGTGCCCCTGTCCTTCCTGACCATGTCCTCGCTCTCGCGGGCCAGCATGAACAACGCCTCGGCCCTCTTCAGCCTGCTGCGCAACCTCGGCGGCTCCTTCGGCACGGCCTTCGTGACCACGCTCCTGGCCAGGCGGGCCCAGATCCACCAGAACCACCTCGTGGAGCACCTCACTCCCTACGACACCGCCTTCACCCAGGCCCGCGACGCATTGCGGCACTACATGGGCCTCGACCCCATCGAGGCCGCGGGCCTCATCTACCGCGCCATGCAGCAGCAGGCCGGCTACATGGCCTACGTCGACGTCTTCCATGTCCAGGCCATGCTCTTCTTCGGCCTGGCCGTCTTCATGTGGATTCTGCGTCGCCCCGACCACGGCGGGCACATGCCCGAAGGCGTGCACTAGCCGGCTTGGGGCAGGAAGACCGCGCGGATGCGCGTGTCGGCTTCAAGTTCGATCTCAAGGGTTGGTCCGTCGACTTTTCGGCCGTCGACTTCCCAGTGCGAGAAGGCCTTGCCCTCCCGGGGGCCGGCGGTGATTTTCTGGCCCCGGAAATACATGCCCTCGTATTCCTCGCTCCAGGGTTCCCCGTCGATGAGGACTGGTTCGGGGCTCTGCACCTGGCACTTGATGAGCTGCGGGGCACCGAGTTCGGCCACGGTTTCGGCCAGCAGGGCCGGGCGGCGGTCCAGCAGATAGGTCAGAGCCGTGTCTTCGTCGAAACAGTCGAGCCCGGATTCCCTTTCCAGCCGCGCATAATGCCCGACGCGTTCGGCGATCCACTGCCGCGTCAGCCTGTGGTTGACGCTCCACGACAGGCGCCGGAGCATTTCGTCCCGGAAGCGCGGGCTCGCGTCCCACATCCCCTCGAACACGTTGGCCCGCATTCCGTGGGCGTCGCGGAAGTTCTTCCAGCCGGCGCGATTGGCCGGGATGCCGCCTGGGCGAAGCCCGGCGAAGGCCAGGTCCGCGTCCCAAAGGATGCTGCGCCAGCGCGGGGCCGCCTCGGTGCGGTCGAGGATGAACGCTCCCTGGTTCCAGTCCTGCCATTGCAGGAAGGCGAAGGCCGTCATGGCCTTCATGAAGTCGTCGAGGTCGAGGATTCCCCCCACGTAGTCGTAGTCCCAGGGCTTGAAGAAGGGTTCCAGCCGCAGCCGCAGGGCCTTGTACCGGGCCGTGTCGAGCACCGAGTTCTCGGATTCCAGCATGTAGAAGTCGAAATCCTTGTGTCCGAGCTTGCGCTCCCAGTGCGTGCGGTTGACGTGCTCGCTGGTCAGGCCGAGTCCAAGGTCCTCGCCGTTGCGGAACAGCCGAATGGGTGCGTAGTCCGGGGTGGTCGCGCCGATGCGCCGCGCCGCGTCAAAGGCCAGCATGTTCACGAACCCGGGCACGAGGTTCTTCTCGGTGCGCGTCAGAACCTTGCGGATGTCCATGTCCGAGCCGTCGAGGAACGCGGCGCCCGGTACGTCCCGGCGGCCGTAGCTGTTGCGGAAATAGAGCCGGAAGCTGTGCAGCAAGTCGCGCGTGTCGCGATTGCCCTGCAGGCGAGCTCCGCACGGCGCAGCGAGGATTTCCCGTCCGTCCTGCCGGACGGCCACTCCCGCGGGGCGCTCCCACCCGCGTCCCCGTTGCTGGCTGTTGGACTGCAGTCCCGTTTCGGGGTCGTAGAGGTCCTTCTCGTCGATGCGGATGGCCACGGCGCGCATGGGCATGGGAGGAAGCGGGCGCAGATCCTCCCTGGCCGCATCGATCAGGGTCGTGGGAACTCGGGTTTCGGCCGATTCGGCTAAACCCAGCTTCTTGAGCAGGGACGACTTGCGGGGACTGCCGAGGTCGTCGCGCAGCGCAGCGACCCTCTCGGCGCGGTCCTGTCCCCACTCGTGCAGGCGCAGTCCGAAAAAAGCCAGACAGAGGCCGCAGAGGATCAGGAAAAGAGTGAGAGGACTGCGCAGGGCCCCGCGCATCAGATGCTGACCTGATCGTTGAACATGCTGACCGTGGCGCCGGGCGCGCAGGCCAGGGCCAGGTCGCGCACGCGGGTCAGAAGTTCGGTTCCGCCCCGGGAGAAACGCAGGGTCACGGCCGTGCCCTGGGCCGTTTCGACCACGGAGATGACGCGCATGTCCTTGATTTCGCCGATGCGGGGCAGAAAGCCCGCGGCAGTGGTCCCGGCGTCGCCGCCCGGCAGGTTGACGAGGATGGAACCCTGTTCGCTGGCCGCCAGGGGCAGGCCCTGCCAGTTGATGAGAAAGAGGCCCAGGGTGGAGACGGCCAGCAGGATGACGAGGAAGAGCAGGTTGAACGTGGCGCACGAGATGGCCGTGGCGATGGTCAGCATGATGAATCCGACCTCTTCCGGTTCCTTGATGGGCGTGCGGAAACGGACGATGGACAGGGCGCCCAGGAGGCCCAGGGAGAGGGGAAGGGAGAACTGGACGCAGATGAAGATGGCCGTGACCGAGATTCCCAGCAGCGGGAAGGAGCGGTAGGCGAGGCTTCCAGTGCCGCGGGGGCGGTAGAAGCGGACGTAGAGGCGCGAGATGTAGAGGGATGCGAAGAAGGAGACCAGCAGCAGGATGAAGAACGTCGTCAGGCCGATGTTCTCCATCTTCTCGTGGCCTGAGGTGCCGGCCTTGATCAGGGCTTCGTAGATGTTGGCCAGAAAGTCGATGCCGACGGGCAGGATCTCGTTCACGTTGGCTCCTTAAAGAGGTTGCTGCATCAGGCTCAGGTAGCAGTGCAGGTATTTGGAGAAGGCGTCGGGCCGCAGTCCCATGGGCACAAGAGGCGCCAGGAAGGGCGGCAGAACCGCGAGGCTGCCCTTGGTCTCGATGACGGCCCAGGGCAGGGTTCGGGAACAGGTGGCGCCGGGGCAGGACAGGGCGTGGCGCGGGGCGTGGATGTCCTGGTCGAGGGCGATGCGCGCCCCGGTCCGCGGGTCCACGAAACGGCTTCTGCGATAGCTGACCACAAAGACGGGCCTGGGTGATGCGGAGAATCCCACGCCGCGGGTGTGGAGCAGGGCAGGCAGGGCCGCAAGTTCGGCATCGCTCAGGGATATGAGGGCCAGTTCGCTCCCGGACCTTGGCACGGGGATGCGGACCTTGCGCTGCAGGCCCCCTTCCTTGATCTTGGCTTCCAGAAAGGCCGGTCCGTCGTCCGGCCGGAAATCCCAGTCTCCGTACCAGCGCAGGCGCACCTTGGCCTTGAGGTAGGTGCTGTCGATCTTCTCCATCAGGAACTGCAGGTCCAGGGTGTCGAAATAGATGCTGTGCACCGTGGCCCGTGTATCGGTCTACGGTTTTTTGGA